>JAPLLP010000332.1:2026-4449 GCA_026387515.1 Candidatus Omnitrophota bacterium
ACTGCAACCCCCCTGGAAGCGATAGAATCCATAGACATGCTCAGGGTGCTTGAGCACGGTTATAAAGTGCAGATGGTTTTGACTAAGTTTAACACCTATAGCGTAGATACTCCCGCGGACTTAAAAAAGGTGGAAAATTTGATGTTAAATGAGCAACTTTAAGGTTCTCTTAGTATATCCTAATCTTCAGATGGTGAATCTATTGCCTTCTAATATCGCTTCTTTATCGGCGTATCTCAAGGCTAATGGAGTAGAGGTTAAGTTATTTGACACTACGTTATATCGAACAGCCCAGAAAAGCGTTGATGAGATTAGAGTCGAGCACCTGCAGGTAAGGCCTTTTAACCTCAGCGAAAAAGGCGTAAATTATAAAACTTCCGATGTCTTCGAAGATTTTGTAAACCTGGTGAGCGAATTCGCTCCGGATATCATTGCCGTTTCTGTTACAGATGATACCTATAATTTGGGGGTTTCTCTGGTATCAAAGATCAAGGATAGAAAAAGCCATGTGATCTTCGGAGGCGTTTACCCCACTTTTTCTCCTGAAAAAGTAATTAGTAACGAACTTATTGATTCGATCTGCATAGGTGAAGGGGAGGCTGCGTTATTAGAGCTATCTCTATGCCTTGAGGCAGGCAAAGATATCTCCCATATAAAGAATCTCTGGGTTAAAAAGTCAGGAAAAGTCGTAAAGAATGGGCTAGGGCCATTACTGGATATAAATACTCTTCCCCATGAGGATTTTACCATTTTTGAGAGAGAAAGGTTTTTTAGGCCTATGCAGGGCAAGGTTTATAGGATGTTGCCTGTTTGCATAGACAGGGGGTGTCCTTTTAGCTGTTCTTTTTGCGCCGCCCCTTTAAAAAGGAGGCTATATTCAGATGCGGGCGCAGGTCAGTATTTCCGGGTTAAAAGTATTCCCAGGGTAATCGAGGAATTGGAGTTTCAGGTAGAAAAATACAAGATAGATTATATTTATTTTAACAGCGAGACCTTTTTCGCCAGGAAAAATGACGATATTTCGAAATTTGCCAAAGAATACTCAGCAAAAATTAGATTGCCTTTTTGGTGTCAGACCCACGTTGAGACTATTTCTGAAGACAAGATCAGGCTGCTCAAAGAAATGAACTGCGATAGGATATCTATCGGCATAGAGCACGGAAATGAGGAATTCAGGAAAAAGCGGCTTAATAAATTTTTCACCAATAAGCAGGTTATAAGCGCGTTCAAGATCTTAGACAAATATGAGATCCCGGTTACCGTTAATAATATAATCGGTTTTCCGGAAGAAACCAGGGAGCTGGCTTTTGATACGATCAGATTGAACAGGTCTATTACTGCGGATAGTATAAACGCTTTTTTCTTTGTTCCTTACAGCGGTACGCCTCTGAGGCAGTATTGTATTGATCGGGGTTTTATGAGCCCGGACGCCCAGACAAATAGCCTGATGAGGAGTACGATATTGAATATGCCGCAATTTACCGCTGAAGAGATAGGAGGATTAGTCAGGACATTTTCTCTATATGTGAAGATGCCCGAGACCTATTTTAGCAAGATCAAACTGGCGGAAAAAGAAAATGAAGAAGGAAATGCCGCCTTTAATGAATTAAGCCAGATCTTCTTTAAGGAATACTTTAAAACCAAAAAACATGATAAAAAAGTTGCAATTGCTTAAGATAGAGGCAAGAACCTGGCTCGAAGAGCTTTTCATAGCTAATCTACCCGGCATTATCGGCGCAAGGATCAGGAGCAGGTATTGGTCAGCCATGTTCAAGGAGTTTTTATCCGCGAACATCGCACCCGGTTTTTATGTGAAGGGCGCGGAAAATATCCGTATTGGCAGTTCGGTTAATATTTTAAGGAATTGCCATTTTTACGCCCACAATCAAGGTTCGATATGCATAAAAGACAGGGTAAGTATGAATAGTAATGTAATGCTTGGAGCTTCTGATAATGGCTCTATTGTGATAGGCAATGACGTGTTGATCGGGCCCAATGTCGTATTCAGGGCGAGCAACCACGCTTTTCAAGATAAGAATATCCCCATAAACTTACAGGGCCATATTGGCGGTAAGATTGAAATCGAAGATGATGTTTGGATCGGGGCAAATTGCGTTATTTTACCCGGAGTTAAGATCGGGAGGGGTTCAATCGTGGGAGCCGGCTCAGTGGTCAACAAAGAGATCCTGCCCTATAGCCTGGTAGCCGGGGTGCCGGCAAAGGTGGTTAAAGATAACTGCAGGGGTTAAAATGGATAAAATATTTGTTTCAACGAGTTCATTTTCCGAGTTTGATACCGGTTGTTTGGATATTTGTAAGCGAGAGGGGCTTGACCTGGTTTTAAACCCCAATAAGAGAAAACTTAAGCCCGAAGAATTAGTTAGTCTGGCGCAAGGAGCGATCGGATTGATTGCCGGGACCGA
>JAPLLP010000169.1 GCA_026387515.1 Candidatus Omnitrophota bacterium
CAAAGTTCATTAAATTTACAGGCCACAAGATGCGAACCTGGGAGTCGGCGTTGAAAGAATACGTGACTCCGTCATTGCGATGAGGCCGAAGTATTAGTAGGGCAGGTTTTAACCTGCCCTGTTAGTAAAGGCCAAAGAAGCAATCTCAAAAATGAAGCGAGGTTAACAATGTTCGAAACTCTAAAATCAAAGATCCTGAATAAAAATGCGAAGATAGGCATTATAGGCTTAGGATATGTTGGGTTACCGCTTGCGGTAGCTTTTGCCAAAAAAGGCTTTAAAGTCTGGGGCATAGACATAGATAAGGACCGCGTCGCGAGATTAAAGAAAGGGCAGTCCTACATCCTGGATCTTAAGCCTCAGGACATAGTAACCCTGCAAAAAGACAGGTCTATTGTATTCACATCCGATCTTAGCACCATAAAGAAGCTCGACGCATTTATAATATGCGTTCCCACGCCGCTCTTAAAGACCAAAGAGCCTGACGTATCATTCATTATTTCAGCTACCGAGCTCATAAAGAAGCATATAAAGCATGGCCAGGTAGTTGTTTTGGAATCCACGACATATCCCGGCACTACGGAAGAAGTGGTGCTTCCGATACTGGAGTCAACGGGCCTAAAAGAGTGCCAGGACTTCTATCTGGCGTTCTCTCCGGAGAGGATAGACCCTGGTAACACAAAATACTTTGTCACCAATATTCCTAAAGTCGTCGGCGGCATCTCCGGGTGTTCCACCGAGATCGCGAAACTACTTTACGAGCAGATAATAGATAAAGTCATGGTCGTATCTTCTAGTAGGGCGGCGGAAATGACCAAGCTTCTTGAGAACACCTTCAGGATAGTGAACCTGGGTTTAGTCAACGAACTTACGCGTATGTGCGATAAGCTGGATATAAATATCTGGGAAGTGATCGAAGCCGCGAAAACCAAACCATATGGATTTATGCCATTTTATCCGGGTCCCGGTGTAGGCGGGCACTGTATTCCTATAGATCCGCTGTATTTATCCTGGAAGGCGAAGCAGTACGGGTTTGAAGCCAGATTCATAGATCTGGCTTCGGAAGTGAATAATCATATGCCTCATTATGTTATTGAAAAACTCATAAGCGGTTTAAATGACCGCAAGAAGCCGGTTAAGGGGTCGAGGATCCTCATAGCCGGAGTAGCGTATAAAAAAGACGTGCAGGATCTGAGGGAGTCTCCGGCGTTTGAGATAATAGACCTGCTGAAAAAACTGGGTGCGAAAGTCTCCTACTACGATCCGTATTTTTCGTATTTTAAGGTAGATGGGATAGATCTTAAGTGCGTAAAATTTGATAAGAAGACGCTAAAATATTTCGATTGCGTTGTGATAGTTACTGACCACTCGAATGTCGATTACAGGTTTATTGCGAAGAATTCAAAAATGATAGTTGATACACGTAACGCATTAAAGGGTGTTAAAAACAGAACTAACATTATATTGCTATAAAATAGTTGACAATATCTCAAATATCCTGTATATATGACTATTATGAGCGATAAAATACAGAAATATAGGTTTTTAGCCGAGTTGCTGCCACAGTCAAACAAAAGAGGCTTAGTTATTTTGACAGGCGCAAGACAGACAGGAAAAACCACTCTAGTAAGAGACCAATACCCTGAATTGAGATATATTAATCTTGACGCTCCGGAAAACAGGGGGGTTCTAAGGGCGGTTCCATCTGCCGGGTGGGGTAAGGATATAGGGAGCGCTATTATAGACGAAGCGCAGAAAGAGCCTGTAGTATTTGAAAAGATAAAATACGCTTATGATGATAGAAGTATCTCCTTCCAGATCATTTTAGGCTCAAGCCAGATATTGCTTTTAAAAAAGATCCGCGAGTCTTTGGCTGGTCGAGTATCGATGTATGAGCTATGGCCTTTGCTGATGAGCGAGATACACAGCGCTTCAGACGACAAAGATATTCAAAGGCCTCTTATTGACAAGCTATTTTCAAAAGACGATTTTGAGCAGATCTTTAAAGATGTCCCGCGATTCCTATTGGATAAAGCGGCTCTGCGCTGTTCAGATGCGGAAAATTATCTCACGCGATGGGGAGGAATGCCCGCTCTTTTACCACTGACCGATGAAGAAAGATGGAAGTGGCTTAAAGATTATGAATACACTTATTTAGAAAGAGATCTGGCGGATCTGTCTAGACTCGATGATCTAGAGCCATTCAGGAAATTTCAGAAGATATCGGCTCTTAGATCCGGTAAATTATTAAATTATTCAGAAATAGCTCGGGATGCCGCAGTCAGCGTCGATACAGCCAGGCGATATCTGGAATACCTGAGACTTTCCTATCAGGTCATACTTTTACAACCGTACTATAAAAATATTACAAGTTCCGTTATTAAGACCCCAAAGATTTATTGGCTCGATATAGGGCTATTGAGGCAATTGACAGGCCATAGCGGGGATATTACGGGCGAGATCTACGAGACTATGGTAGTCGGCGAATTGATGAAATGGATAAAGACAGCTCAGAAGAAGGCCGAAGTTTATTTTTATCGGACTCGTTCAGGACTTGAGCTGGATATTATTCTTGAGACCGAAAGCGGTGTAGTGGGCATAGAGACTAAATCTCGTGAGACGGTTTCTTCTAAAGACCTCAGATCCATGAGAGAAGTAGCAAAAGGGTTGAAAAAAGAATGGCGAGGCGGTCTGATCGTTTATCGTGGTAATGAGATTAAAAAAATTGCCGAGCCCAATATCTGGGCTGTTCCATCAAGAAGATTATTTATAAACTAATAAGGATATAAAATGGCCAAATACCTGGTTACCGGCGGTGCGGGGTTCATAGGCTCGAATATCGTTGAGGAGCTGGTTAGGTTAAAAGTTGATGAGATCAGAGTCCTTGATAACTTCTCTGCCGGTTCCAAAGATAATATAAAACCGCTTCTAGATCGTATAACGTTGTTGGAAGGCGATATTCGCGATAATAAAATATTATCCAAAGCTTTGCGCGGGATCGACTTCGTCATTCATATGGCGGCTCTTCGTTCCGTGGCAAAGTCTGTAGAGGATCCGGTAGAAACACATGATGTTAACGCAACGGGCACCTTGAATCTATTAATTGCAGCAAAAGAGGCAGGTGCTAAGAGATTGATCTACTCCTCCACATGCGCTACGTACGGAGATGCAAAAAAATTTCCTCAGAAGGAGTCAGATGAGGTAGCGCCAATATCTCCATATGGCGCTTCAAAGCTTGCCGGAGAAACATATTGCAGAGTTTTTGCCAAGACCTTGGGACTTGAAACGGTCTCTTTGAGATACTTTAATGTATACGGCCCGCGGCAAAATCCGGAATCCAGATATTCTTCAGTGGTCCCAGGATTCATCTTTGATATTATGAAGAATAGGATCCCTATAATTGATTGGGATGGTAAGCAATCGAGATACTTTGTATTTGTAAAGGATGTAGTCCAGGCTAATCTATTGGCCATCAAGGCCAATAATGCATCAGGAGAGGTATTTAACGTTGGAAACGGGACTTCGTATTTGTAAAAGATGTGGTACAGGCTAATCTATTGGCCATTAAGTCCAGAAACGCATCAGGGGAAGTGTTCAATATTGGAAACGGCCATGCTACCACGATCTATGACATATTTATGCAAATAGAGAAAGTTTTAGGCAAACATATATCTCCGAAATTTGGGCCCAAGAGAGAAGGGGATGTGAGGAAAGTATATTCAGACATATCAAAGGCAAAGCGAATATTAGGATTCAAGCCGCGTTTTACCCTCAAAGAAGGCCTTAAATTAACAATAGATTGGTTCAAAAACAAATAGTTTTATGGATTTGATCTAATTTAATAGGTAGTAGGGCAGGTTTTAACCTGCCCTGTCATTGAATAAAGAAAGTGCTATATGACTAAAACAGTTCTCATCACAGGCGGCGCCGGCTTCATAGGTTCTCACCTTTGCGAGCTATTTCTGGGAAATAAAAACAGCCCCGGCCTGAACATGCCGCATGCGATTTGTACAGGCCGGGGCTGGAATCGTAATAAGCGATATAAAGTCATCTGCATTGATAATCTCATAACAGGTAAGTTGTCAAATATCTCCCACTTATTGAAAGATAAAAACTTCCGATTCATAAAACATAATGTCTCTGAATACATCGACATCAAAGGCCCCGTCGATTACATCCTGCATTTCGCTTCACCGGCCAGTCCTATAGATTATCTTAAATTCCCGATTCAAACGTTGAAAGTCGGCTCTTTGGGTACGCACAATGTCCTGGGCCTGGCAAAGGCCAAGCGCGCGAGGATATTACTCGCCTCCACCAGCGAAGTCTATGGCGATCCGCTAGTAAATCCTCAGCCGGAGAGCTATTGGGGCAACGTTAATCCCATAGGGCCTCGAGGTTGCTATGACGAGGCCAAGAGGTTCTCCGAGGCCATTACAATGGCTTACCATCGTGCTCATAAAGTGGATACCAAGATCGTTCGCATCTTCAATACGTACGGCGAGCGCATGAGAGAGCAGGATGGCAGGGCCATACCCAATTTTATAAGCCAGGCGCTGAATAATAAGCCAATAACTGTTTACGGAAACGGTTCGCAGACCCGCAGTTTCTGTTACGTTTCAGACCTCGTGGATGGAATACATAGATTACTGATGTCAACAGAGCATGATCCCGTTAATATTGGCAACCCCAGCGAAATGACTTTATTGCAACTCGCCAGGGTTATAATCAAACTTACAGATAGTAAGAGTAAGATCGTCTTTAAACCGCTTCCGACGGACGATCCTAAAGTAAGGCGCCCGAATATATCCAGGGCAAAGAAGCTACTGAAATGGCATCCAAAAGTAGATTTACAAACAGGATTAACAAGAACCATAGAGTATTTCAGGACAGGCCGGGGCTGAACTAGTCGTTACCTGCTTTTACAGCCCCGGC
>JAPLLP010000318.1 GCA_026387515.1 Candidatus Omnitrophota bacterium
AAAATTACGGGAAAAAGCCTTTTACTGGTCAGGAAAAAGAAGGCAATACTTAGGCCGGCGCTCACATGGAACCCATCCTTTATCCAGGCAGGACACCAGGGCTTCTTCTTGAAATTCAAAACAAAAGATACCAGATAAATCGCTAGCGGAACTACCCACAATAGAGGTATAGGAGCAACCTCATAAGTCATAATATTGGTCACCGACAAAAACAGCATCACGCCGGCGGCAGAAAATAAAAGCCACGCTGTTTCATTCCTGCCTATGCTATGGTTAAAAGACTTATCTTGATCACCCTCCTTCGAGACAACCTTAACTATCCTCCAGGCAGCAAAATGCAATATTACCAACAATAAATATCCCAGCCTCCACAAGAAAAGTTGCTGGCCTATATCGCTTAACGGCTCAAAAATAAACGGATAACTTAAAAGCGCCGCGAAAGAACCCAGGTTAGATACCGCGAACAAAACATAGGGATTTTTTGCTTCGGCAAGCGACGAGGATAAAAGCCAGCCCTGACTGATCACACTGGTTGTGGAAAGTATAAAAAAAACCAGCCCTATAGTAACCGCCAATTGCCGGAAAATAAAAAATACTACCGGTAATCCGGATTGCGAAGGAACCACTGAGAGGGCCCTGCCGGGGAAAGATAAAACCAAAGGCAATACCAGTAACAACGCATGAAAAATAAGGTATCGACGCATGCCGATCTTACGGATAACCACATGCGCGTAAAAATAACCCAGCAAGAGCACCAATTGAAAAAAAACAACACAGGCACCCCAGACCAGATAACCTCCCCCGAATACCGGCAGATATGCCTTGGCGAGGATAAGCTCGATCTGGAATAATAGAAAGGCGGCTAAAAAAACAATTATATTTAAAAGAAACATTTTTCTCATTGAATCCTGATTATATATTAATATTACCCCTAAAGCAAAACAATTAATTATATTTACGGTTGCAAAATGCGTGGTTTTGATTATAATAGGAGAGTATTTGGGTTAGTTACTACTTTACCCCCAATCCTATCGCACCTTGGCATATGGGATTGCCAAGTGCGCCCATCCTGGGCGGATGGATTGGGGTTAGCTACTGCTAAGGAGACTCGACATGCTTAGAAAATTGCGCGAGAAGAAAATCGCGAAAAAAGTCTGGATAATACTAGCGATTGTAGTAGTGCCGCCTTTTATCCTTTGGGGCTCAGGAAGCCTTTTGCGTAATAGAGACGAATCCGGCAGCGTAGGAAGAATTTTCGGTAGGGCCGTATCCGCCCTGGAATATAAAGAGGCGCTAGATGCCACTAAAACCCGAGCCATTATGCAATTCGGGGACAAACTTTCGGAGGTAGAAAAATACCTGGACCTGGAAGGCCAGGCCTGGCAGAGGATCACACTACTAAGTGAGGCGGCAAAAAGCAGAATAAAAGCCAAGGATAAAGAAGTTATCCAGACTATTGAAAAATATCCTTTTTTCCAGAGAAATGGCGCATTTGATGACCGCCTGTACCAAGAAGAACTGCGCTATGTTTTCCATGTCATGCCCCGCACCTTTGAAGAACAGGTGCGCCAGGATATTATCCTGAAAAAATTGTTCGACCAGATTACCAAGCCTGTGGCGATAGGCGATAAAGAAGTCGAAGAAGAATACCGCAAGGCTAACGAAGAAATGACCCTATATTATATCGCGGGCCTGGGAGCTGACTTTAGCAAAGACATTTCTCCGAGCGACCAGGAACTCAAAGATTATTTCGCAAAAAACTCCCTGCAATTCAGGCAGTCGTTATCCTTTAATGTCGAATACGTCGCGATTACCGGTAAAGATAAGGATGACCCAGAGTTAAAAGATAAAGTTAAAAAACTGGCATCGCTTTTAGATAAAAAGGCTTCCCTGGCAACCGCGGCCAAAGAAACCGGGCTTACCTTGAAAACTACAGGCCTGTTCGCGGAAAATGGCCCGATACCGGGGATGGGTTGGATGCCGGAAGTTTCCAATAGGATCTCCAAGTCAAAACCCGGAGTTCTTATCGGTCCGGTATACGCGGAGAATTCCTGTTTTTTTATGCGGCTTACGGAGAGAAAAGAGCCTTATATACCTGACCTTGAAACGATAAAAGACAAGGTAAAGAATGCCTACGTAAAGGAAAAATCTTTAGAAATAGCCAAAGGTAAAACCGAAAGCTGCCTGAAAAACTTAAAAGATATCTCCCAAAATAACCCTAAGGCAGTTGATTTTGAAAAGGCGGCAAAAGAAAACGGTTTGAAATATGACACCACCAAACCCTTCAAGTTCGGTAGCTATATCGAGGGGATAGGCGCTTCTGACCCCTTCTGGACTAAGGCCTTGGCCCTGGCCCAAGACGGGTTTAGCGATATTATCTCTACTCCCGCGGGATTCTATATACTCAAACTAAAGTCAAAGACTGAAATAGACAAAAAGAAATTCGACCAGGAGAAAAAAGATTTCACCCAACGCCTGCTGGAACAGAAAAAACAGGAATACTTCTCAAAATTCATGACGACATTGTTGGAAAAAGCCAAAAGATTTTAAAAAAATCCCCGCTCATTATTTAAACGAGCGGGGATTTTTGTTGAAAACTTCCCTAATTAACTCACCTTTATCGAATTAACCGGGCACTGATCTGCGACTTCTTGAAGCTTGCAGCTGGTACAAATCGCACCCTTTACATGGGCTATACCATCGCCTTCGACCTTGAATACCTCGGGGCAGGACTGTTCGCACAGACCGCAGCCCACACATGTCGATGCATCTACCGTCACCTTCGCCATCTTATCTCTCCATTAAATTTTCAAACATCTCTGCGTTATCAACCTCTTCGGAAAGAATATGCGTCACGAGTTGGTAGGTTACATTATCCTTACCCAGGGTTTTCTTGGCAATTTTATTATAAACTTCGATTGCCGTCGCCTCGGCATCAGTGACAATGCGTATAATGCGGTTTAAATCGGCGGTATTCTTGGGAGGAAGAGAATATGGTGCGTTGGCATTCTTTTCCAATTCCATAGGATTGGCAACCGGCATCCCGCCTAATTTAACAATCAAATCCGCCAGCTCCGTTGCGTGCTCCAATTCATCCTTGGCAATTTTCTCCAAGAACTCTTTCATATCCTCATATGCCCTACCGGAAACCGTCTGCGCCATAAACCAGTAGAGATAATACGCCAGCCATTCATCGCAATAAGCCTTGTTCAGATCCTTTACCAGATCCTTAAGGCTTACTTCCGAAATAGCCCTTGCCTGTTTTCCCATAGCTCCCCCCTTCGCAATGCGAACCCCAATCCATCCGATAGGATTGGGGGTAAAGCAGTAAGCGAACACCGGCCTACACTTCGGCTTCTGTTTTTAGATTATACCTCAAAATATTATTATCGGCAATAGCCTGGATCTTTTTTATTTCTTCCGCATTGCCGAGAAGATGCTTAAACCTACCCTGGATCTTTAAATATTCTTCAACCGGCTTAGGTGAAATTTTCCTCTGGGCATTCAATACCCCGTTTTCAAATTCTACCAAAGGATAAAGCCCTGTCTCAACCGCTACCTTGGCAACCTGCAGGGTAAGATTTGTTTCATGACGCCAGCCTAACGGACATGGCACATGTACCTGGATATATTTAGGGCCTTTTATTGAAATGGCCTTCTTTACCTTGCGTTGCAAATCCTGCGGGAAACCAGCCGAGGCAGTCGCCACGTAAGGTATACCGTGAGCCACGCAGATCTCAGGCATTGGTTTCTTGGCATAGATATTTCCTGATGGTTGGGCTCCTATAGGGCTGGTCGTAGTATTGGTATCAAAAGGGGTTAGTCCGCTTCTCTGCACCCCGGTATTCATATACGCCTCATTATCATAACAGATATACAGAATATCGTGGCCGCGTTCCATCATCCCGGATAAGGCCTGCAATCCGATATCCGCCGTACCTCCGTCTCCACCCTGGGCGATCACGTTGATAGAATCCTTCTTGCCTAAATAACGCAGGGCCGCTTCTACTCCCGAAGCCACCGCCGAGGAATTCTGGAATAATGAGTGGATCCAGGGAATACCCCAGGCAGATTCAGGGTATTTGGTGGAAAAAACCTCCAGGCACCCCGTGCAGTTTACCGCGATCGTATTCGGGCCACAGGCATCAATCACCAGGCGCGCGGCCAGGGATTGTCCGCAGCCGGCGCAGGCAGTATGGCCTGAGGCGAATAAATGTTTATCCATCGGAAAATTCTTCCTTTAAAAGTTCGGGTTTTAAATCTATGAATTCCGTGCTTCTTAATCTTTAGTGATGTCGCGACCGCCCAACCCCACCACAAAACTGCTGATCACTGCCGGCCTCTTCTTCTTGCCGCTGAAAACCGCTTTGATCTCCGCTTCCAGCGGCGCAAAAGAACCTAAAGATAAAGCCCTATCTATAACTGCTAATTTAGGTATACCTTTTAAAGCATTGTAGATGGCCTTGGTGGGAAAAGGCCGCAAAGATGTAACCTTAAGCAATCCCACCTTTTTTCCTTTGGCCCTTAATTCATCCACTACTTCCTTAATCGTTCCGCAAACCGAACCCATAGCTACAATCACCCGTTCGGCATCCTTGGTGCGGTATTCTTCGATCAAGCCGTTATAGACGCGGCCGGTGACCTTGGCAAATTCCTGCGTAATTTTAGGAATAAGATCCAGGGCCTTTTCCATGGTCTTCTGAACAGCGTATCTAGTCTCCATATAATATTCAGGATCAACCAAAGGCCCCATAGTAATAGGATTCTCGGGGTCAAGCTTATATAAAGGTTTGTAACTCGGTAAGAATCTGTCTACTTCTTCCTGCGAAGGCATATCCACGGTCTCAATGCCGTGGGTGAGTATAAAACCGTCCATAGAAATCATCACCGGGAGCATAATAGACTTATCTTCCCCTAGGCGATAGGCCATAAAATGCAGGTCTACTGCCTCCTGGATGTCTTCGGCGTGGAGCTGGATCCAACCGCTATCCCTTAGAGAAACCACATCCTGATGGTCATTCCAGATATTTATGGGAGCGGAGATCGCCCGGGCAGCGCAGGTCATCACTATAGGAAGGCGCAGGCCCGCAATATTAAATACTACCTCCGCCATATAGAACAGCCCTTGAGAACTCGTAGCAGTGTAGGCGCGCACACCCGCTGCCTCAGCCCCTAACACTACTGATGCGGCAGAATGCTCGGACTCCACGTTGACAAACTGCGAATTAAGCTTGGCGTTGGCTACCAACTGGGCCAATTCTTCCACGATATGTGTCTGAGGGGTAATCGGATATGCCGAGATAACTCCGGGCTTACATAACCTTATTGCCTCAGCTACCGCCAGAGAACCTTCTAAAAAATCCTTCATATTATTCTTTCTGTCCTTCTTCTTTAACCATGATCACATCTTGTTTAGGGCAGACCACCGCGCAGAGGCCGCATCCCTTGCAATAATCCAGGTTGCAATTATAGGTATTTTTACCGTTGCCTTCGACACAGGCCTCGGGGCAGACCAAAACGCACATATTACAAGCAATACAGTTCTTTTGAAGATATTTAGGCCTTAATTCCGTTCGCCAGGAACCGGTCTTATTGTTCTTGCTGGATTTGGGCTTACAGATCAAAGGGCCGAACATTTTAAATTTTACTCCTGTTCTTTACAAACTCATAACCCTGCTTTGCCGCCTGGATATTACCTTCCTGGACCTTGCCTTTGAATCTCTTGGTTATTGCCTCCAGGAGAGAATCCAGGCTGAATTCATTGGTAGCAGCGCAGAAACCGCCTAAAAGGGCGGTATTACCCAAAGGCCTGCCAATGGTCTTTAAGGCGATCTCTTTGGCCGGAATAACAAAAGCCTTCTGGCCGGGCTTAAGTTTAGGCATCTCCGTATCTTTGGTACCATCTATAATCGCCACCCCATCCTCTTTTAATCCGGAGAAGCAATTGTAACCGCGCAAAAGCGTGGGATCCGCGATCAAAAGATAATCCGGCTCGTAAATCTGGCTGCGCAGGCGCACCGGCTTAGAGTCCACCCGCACAAAGGCATTCATGGGAGCGCCCATACGAGCTGCCCCAAAATGGGGAAAGGCATAAGGATACAT
>JAPLLP010000293.1:0-739 GCA_026387515.1 Candidatus Omnitrophota bacterium
TCAACCAGTAAACTGTAATTAGGGCCGTATTCCCTAGGATGCCCTCCTGAACCCTTTAAGAAAATGAGCGTTCCGCACAAAAGCAATAAAGTTGACAAAATAGCCCCTATAATAATAACCCTGGCTCCCGGTAACAACCATAAGCGATTCGCGGCGAATCCCGCAATAATTGCCTGCGCGGGAAAAAGAATAATCAAATAATGCGGGTACACCCTGGGCAGGCTAAACATATATCCCAATGTCACCAACAAGGTTATAAAACCGGCTATCTGAAAAACAACAGGACAGTTTTTAACCTCCTCTTTATCCTCGGAAAAAAATCTCTTCGTTTTGATGATCCATCTCAAGTAAAGAAAAGAGCCTATCGCGAAAAACACCATTAATAAGCAGCTAAAAGGATACAGTACAAATCTAAATGGACCGGCTACCTTAGCTAAAATCATATTAAAATCTCCCCCGAAATAATACCTGAAAAAATCAAAAGAAGACATCCCTAAATGCTCTATAAAAATATCGAATCGGGTCATTATCGTAGCATGGCGCATAAGATTGGGTAAAGATCGAATTCCACACTTAAAGAGGAGATAATAAATATAAGGAGAAAAAACAATAAGCGTAAAAAAAGCAGCCGAGACAAAAAATTTTTTTTCAATGCTCTTACGATATATAAATCCTATCACAAAAATAACCGGATATAAATACAACCCGGATAGATGCAGTTGGCACGCCAAAGAAACAA
>JAPLLP010000293.1:814-2925 GCA_026387515.1 Candidatus Omnitrophota bacterium
TCAGGTTATGTATATTCATATAAAACAGGATCATAGGTAAAGGTAAAAGACACTGCGCCCAGATATTGCTCGAATATATTGTGAAAGCCGGGGAAAAAGCAACCAGGCTGGATGCGATAGTGGCGTACAACGCAGGGAGCCTAAACAAGAAATACCTCAGACAAAGAAACAAAGCCAGAATGTTAACCAGGCAGAATATCAGAGTTATGTAAAAAGGATTTTCAGTATAATAAACCACTGCGCCCATAAACCAGGTGAAAAGAGGCGGATTATAGACGTTGATGCTGGACATTATGCCGTGCGTAACCAGAAAACAGGCCTGCTTTGTAGCTTTGCCCAGTTCTATCGCGGCAAACTGGTCATTTTTAAATTCAAAAATAGAAAACTGAAAAAAACGCAAAAGACAAGCGATCACAAAAAAAACCAGCAAAAATAGTCCTTCGCGTTTTTTTTCCAGAAATATTCGCATTTAAAAACCTGAACGTTCCAATTCTAAAAGATAACTCTTAGCCTGGAGGTTACCCTTATCAAGACTGATGACTTTTTCTAATTCCTGCCTGCATAACCGCATCAACCCCAAATACCTGGAAGCGATAGCCAGATTTAAATGGGCATCGAGATTATCCGGTTGCCGGACTATAACGCCTTCAAACATCCGCTTTGAATCGGCTAGTTTGCCGATCCTGCCGTATAACACCCCTATTTTAAGCCGGTAATCGATATCCGCGGGATTTTTATTACTGAGCCACAAATAACTATCCAAGGCCTCTTTATAGAAATTCTCCCTGAACGCGAAATCTGCCAAAAGCTCCCTCGCTTTTACATGCCGCGGGTTATAGCGTACCGCCTGTTTATAATAATTAAACGCCACCTGTATATCCTTGGTCTTCGCTAAGCCCGCGGCCAGCAACAAAACATCCGGATTTGAGAACGATGCCTTAAGGGCCCTGTTTATAAAAATATCCGCGTAATCAAACCGCGCTTTTTTATAAAAACAATAACCTATCCAGAAATCAGCACCGTCTAAAAGAGGATTGATCTTAAGGGCTTTCTTATATTCTAACAATGCCTGGTCAAAAGACTCTATATTGATAAACCAGTTACCCTTAGTCACGCAGTCAAGGGGTTCGGGAAAATTATTGACTCTTGCCAAGACCGACCTAGAGAAACGGTTCTGCGGAATTGGCCCCCGGAGCAAGTATTCTCCAAAGTCATCCGGGCCTATTTCCAATTTTTCAAAAATCCTTATCTCATGCTGTTTTAAAAATTCCGCGGGGAACTTGTCCTTTTTCAGGAAAACAACGCTAGGGCCATCGAGGTAGACACAGGCCCATTTATTTGAGGCGAGGATGTGGCGCGTGACGCTGCCATTGCGGTCTTCGTTAAAAGTCGTATTTAACATAACGACGGCTATATCATACTGCTTAACCAGCCTCTCCCAATTTTCGCGTTGGTTTAAGGCAATAAGTTTCTGGAATACTCCGGATAGGCAATAAAGGTCAGCCCGCATATCCATGAAGACCTTTCGCCTTGGATAATCCCGCCATATCATATAAGACCCGAACGATGTAGAATTATAGATATGCCCGGCCAGGTTATTACTATCGATAAACCGCAGGGCTCCCTCAGGGCTATTCTCAATATCGATCCCGGCGCCATATCTTCTTATTTTCTTCCCTTGCATTTCAACCTGAGAAGTAAAAAAGTCTATTCCCCGCCAGAGCAATGCTGAAAATAAAATTAAACCACAGATAATCTTGATAAGCCTTGTTATCGGGGGGCGCGCCTTCCAACCCGCCTGAATTACCCTGCCTTCGCAATCAAGAGAAGCCTGGGCATAGACGCAAGCCGCAACAAGCGCGAATAAATCCCTAAAACGCACAGCCACCAGGGAAATCAGCAGAAAAGATAAAAAAAGCACCGCCTGCGTCCGGCATACTTTTTTTATCCGCGACAAAAGAGCAATGAAAGTAACAACAATCAGGCCTTTATACATTAATCCGCTAAAGCTGAATATTTCGGAAAACGACCTGAAACTCGGCTTCCATTCCGAAATAACCTTATTGGCCACAAACATATCCTGCTGCCGGGGAGTAAAAAATATCCTCAGA
>JAPLLP010000123.1:0-1280 GCA_026387515.1 Candidatus Omnitrophota bacterium
GCCTCGCTTGCCAATACGCCCTTTACCTCTAACCCTAAGATCAATTTCAGATCATCCAGTATGCGCACATCCAAAGGATCGGCCATGGCAATAGTCAGGTAATTATCCTGGAACTCAATGGGGATAATTTTATAGTGGCTGGCAAACTTGGCGGGGACTTTACTTATGATCAATGAATCAATATCTCTGTCTTTTAATTTTATATAAGGTATGTTTAGCTGACGGGAGAGCACGTTTAAGGCCTTCTCTTCTGTAACCAGGCCCAGGCGCACTAATATCGTGCAGATAAGCTCGCCGGATTTCTTCTGTTCGCGCAATGCCGCATCCAACTGCTCGGAGGTAATAAGGCCTTCACTGACAAGCATCTCTCCTATAAGAATATTATCTCTGGTAGGCATATTTTAATTATATAGTCTTGCCTTAAAAAAGTAAAGCTAAATCAAAAAGACGGTAAATTATGGCCTTCTGCGGGATAAATCAGCTTGCCGTTTTTGAAGCTCTCAATCACATCCCTATTATTCTCATTCCTCTTTAAGAAGATATAGGCGGGCCCGGATGAATAAACCTTAAGCCAATCCGGGTCTTTGATAATAGCGCCCGACAATGGGTCGGTTTTTTTAAGGAACATTACGTCAGTTTGGGCAAACTTCCCCAAAAATTCCTTATAATCTCTCCTGTTGAAAAGAACATCGAAGTATCCCTGCATCAGGCTGTCGCTGTAAACTGTTTCATATCTTCCGTCAAAAAACACCTTGTTTGTTGAAGAAAGCTCTCCGATGCACATCTGGGCCCAGTCAAACGCAGGAAAGATATTGCCCGATATATGGTTCTGCTTCATAAAGGCTACGGCATTCAAGGGAAACTTATCTTCGGGTATCTGAAGCGTAAACGGGCGCTTAGCGCTAAAAAACATGGCCGCGATAAAATATAGAGAAAGGCCCGTAAGCACAAGTTTCAAATTCCGCTTGGAAAAAGCATTTTCTACACGGATAAACCAATCTCCCGCCAACGAATCAATATATTTTGGCAGATACATCGCTACCAAGATAGCCGATAAAACAATATGCCTACTATGCTGAAAAGAAAAATAAATACTCACCGCTACCGCGGCCATTTCAAAATAAGAACGCTTGCGTTTTGAAAAAAATAACCCGCAAATCGCAACCACGCAAAGCACAAAATAATCAAAGTATTCCAGCGTAAACCCTACCCTACTCCATTCGGCTATAAAAGGCCGGGGTTTAAAAACCGCACCCAAAACAAAAGGCCATATACCTAAA
>JAPLLP010000123.1:1322-3586 GCA_026387515.1 Candidatus Omnitrophota bacterium
AGGGTTAATTAATGTTACAAACACGCAAAGCAAAGCTATAAGCAATAACTCTCCTTTAGCCTTCTTCTGAGCTATCTTAAATAGAACGTAAAGCAGTAAAAAACCTATGCCGGTAACAAATCCCCCATGAAGATTGACCCAGAGAAGAAAAATAAGCGGCAAAGGATATAGCCATCTCTTATCAGCGTCATTTTCAAAATTATCTATTAGAAAAACTAGAAGCGCAAAAAAAACATAAGTAAAGATCTGGGGCCTGATGGCAAATCCGCTGCATATAAGCGAAAGAGACAGCGCTATAAAGAGCAAGCGCAGGTAAATGCTTTTCGTGCTTTTACTGACGCAATTAAAAATCAGGAAGGTTATACCCAGGCCGGCAGTAAACTTGAATATAAGCAACCCGATACTTTTAGCTAATTTAAAGATCAGAAAGAGTATTAATTCAGCAAGCCATTCGTGGTTTATCCAGCGGGCGCCGTATGAAGAATAGGAATAGGTATCGTATCTTGATACTGACAGGTGGATAAAGGTGTCCTGGCCGAACTTCAAATGCCCCCAAAGATCAGGGTCAACCTGGTTGTTTGAAAAGGTAAAAAAGAAAAAGGCGGCCGTGAAAAATATAAGTAACAAGGTTATGCTTTTCATATGGCGCATTTAGCGATAACAATACCAAATCCTTTTCCGGTCAACGGCTTGCTTCCAACCGCATATACCGGCAAATAATTTTTATTGATCCATGAGGTTATTTTTGGAGCATAAGTTTTATTTGAATAAACATAGCCAAATTCCGAAACATCCCTATCTACTATAATAATATAATCCGGCTTATTTTTGATAAGTGAATTTAATATGTTATTTTCGCCGAACACATCCAATTCCACAAAGGAAAAACCAACGTATTTGGAAGGGCTATCTCTTCTTGTTAAATAATTTAGAATTATACCCTCGGGGAAAACCAAAAATTTCTCATCTTTTTTCACGATCTCTTCGATTTTATCAAGCGCTAGATTGACATAGGTGCCATGGGTTGATAAATTTTTATCCAGATCCAGGATTGTATCCAATCCATTGCCGATACGGCAGGTTTTAGCGCTATAAATACACCGAGAAACGTTCATGTATGTGAACAAAACAACCCCTAAAAGCACCAAGCCTAAGAAACGAGCATAAGAAGCCTTTTTGTATTTTATTTTTAAAAATTCCGGCAGATGATAAGTAAATATCGCTACCAACAAAAGAACAGCCGGCAGAGTAAGAGCAAAACCATAATGAAAGATACAAACATTCAGAATAATTTTAAACAACAAAATAAAGGCGAAAATTGTCATAACGAATAGCGGCAACAGGCGGCTGATCTTTAAAGGATCATTGCGAAAACTAAATAAAGCAAAACAGATGCCCCCACCGAAGAGCAACAAAACAACCGGAAGCCCCCTGAATAATTGATCCCAAGAGTTACAAACGATCAGGCATAGCGAAAAAAATAAAACCAGATTAAACAAAGTTTTGCGAAGGCCTATTTTAAAATCTATCAAACTAAGGAACAAAATCACTACTAGATACCAGCCGCTCACAAATAACATTTTCAATAAATTTATAATAGTGTCATCCAAACCTATCATCTTACGATAAAATATGTTTGAAATCGGCGAATTACTAAAAACAACCGCGTAAGGCATAGTTATTGCCCTTAAGGCATCACTGAAAGGCATATGATTGCTAAAATATATTAAAAAAGCGATAACCGGCACAAAAAACCCCAAGGCAGATATGCTGAATATCTTCAATACTTTTTTGTTCCCCGGCTGATCAATAAATATTACCAAAGCGATCCCCAGGGCCGTCGCTACCGATATGGCAAAGAACACTTCCGGCTTAGTGAAAAATATCAACCCTGTTAATATGCCTATTATGAAAAGAAACCTGTTCTTTCTGCTTTCTAAATAAGTTATAAAAATAGAGATAGACAAAAATGCTAAAAATAACCCATAAGTAACCCCGTAGGTGTAAGGACTGACGAAATTGTAGTTCCCAACATCTTTGAAATATTGAGAAAAGGCAAATATCGCCAAAAAAGTAGTGGCTACAGCCGTAGCCGTAATTTTGTCCGTTGTCTTAATAAAAATACGATAGATAAGAAAAGTTAAAGCTATAACCAGCAAGATATTAAAAACTGAAATTACCATTAAATGTGTACCGAACGCCCTAAAGAGGAACGCGTTTAAGTAAGGTGAAAGCGCCCCGAAATAATATGCTATATCCTTATA
>JAPLLP010000094.1:0-3966 GCA_026387515.1 Candidatus Omnitrophota bacterium
TTGAACTTAGCTCCCGTCAGGTGCAGGATCTCTACGCCAGCGGTGCGCCGAATTACGCTATTTACCGTTCCACAACTACAGGCGGGACCTATAGCCTGGTGGCCGGCGGAGATTTATTGCGCAATGGTGATGCTGAGACCGGAGATACCTCTAACTGGAGTGGGTTTGGCGGTGCAACCAACACTGATTTCCACCAGGGCAACAACTCTTTCTATGTGGAAGGAAGCGCTACGACATCTAGTAGTGATTTTATACCCATAGATTTAAGTAAGCCTTATTATCTGGAAGGTTGGTTTAAATCTTACGGCGCAGGGGCCAGCAACCTTTATTTTGGTTTTGTGCCATATGATGCCAATAAGGTGCAGATTGGAGCTTCAGAGATCATGACTATTGATGGTACCGAAACAACCCTGTATGCCGCCTGTAGCGCTGGGGACAAAATAGTGAAAGTTACTAACGGCGCTAATTGGCAGGTATCGGTTAACGGGAATATGGCTTTTAATGTTGATGATTCAGGGAATTATAATGATCTACCGAATAGAAATCGCAGCAATTCTAACATTGTTAGAGTCCAGAATATGGGTTCTTGGTGGGAGATAGAATTTAATACGACTGTAGGCCTGGCCTATGCTGCGGGTATTAAGGTAAGGGAGCACTCGGCAGGTGGAAGCTACATGTACACCGCTGCGGGAGCAGCGGCTGTTCCCACTACCTGGACCAAATATTCATCAACAACCCAGGGTGAGAGTACTCACGGTTGGACCTCCGCGCAGTGGTGGAGAGGCACCAGGTATTTCAAGATCTTGATGTTGGTCAACTACAGCCAGGACGCGACTTAATTGAATAATCAGACCGCTGTGGATAACTTTGGCGGGTTCTATGATGATTTCTCAGGAGGTAATACCGGCGCTTGGGTGAACGGCACAGGCACAACTCCTACTTATTCTAACGGCACAGTGGCCTTGACCGGGGTTGACCAATGGATGCATAGTAACCAGAAATATGGTTCAGGTGTCTTGGAAATAGTGATGAAGAGTTCTGCTACCAGTGCCGGAGCCCGCTTTGGCATGACAGATAACCAGTTTGATACTTATCCCTCTGGCTGTAATTCCGTATTATTCCATCATTGGTCTGGGTTGGTTTATGAAGATACTTTCCCGGACGGCACGCAATCGCAGATCGGCACCTATAGCGCCGAACAGAATTATTACTATAAGAAAGTCTTTGTAAAGAATGGTTTTGTTGAGTTATACCAAAATGGTACATTGCTTAAGCGTTACAATATCGGGCCCAATGCCAATATGTATTTGTGGATAATGTCAGATGGTTCGCCTACTCAGACCTTTGATTCGGTAAGGTTTACGCCTATCGCCGCAAATAGCGGAGATACCCTGGCGCCTGACGTACCGGGCGCCGGCACAACCACGCCTGCCTTTGGCAGCGGCGTTTGGTCTAGTGATAATACCTTAGATTTTAATTGGCTTGAGCCGCTTTCCAACGGTAATAACTATTATTATTACGTAAACGCTATTGATAGTCCTGGCAATAGAAGCAATTTAGTTACTAACGCAGGTTTTGAACAGGATACTACCGGCTGGAGCGGGACTTATAGTATTGATACCTCAGTTTATCATAGTGGAGCAAAATCTTATAAGGCCACTAATTTAAATGGCGAGAACCATTCCACTATATATATTACTGGAGCTAGCCCCGGGAAAACTTACCTTATCTCAGGATGGTTCAAGACTAATCTTTCTGCCGGATCTGTGCAGTTACACTTAGCTTATCTTGACTCTAGCGACCAATTTATGGGAGAAACAGGTACTGGGACCGTCTCTGGTATCTCGGGCTGGACGTATGTGCAGGCCTATGCAACGGCACCGGCAAACACAGCCAAGTTATACGTGCATGTTTATCATACAAGTAATACCGGAGATGTTTGGTTGGATGATGTAGAGATACGTGAAGTTAAACCCATTACCGTTACCACGCCTATCGCCGGATACTGGTGGGCAGTGAACAATACTTCACCGGAAGACGGTGGGACGTGGTTAACGCGTTCCACGGCTTCCGTTGCTAACTATTCGCTTGCCGACGGCGCAAATTATAACATCTATATTAAGGCCGAAGATGGCGCTGGGAACCTATCCGCCGCCCGGAGTTATGGCCCGTTCAATATTGACGCTACGCCTCCTACCGGGACCACGCTTGGCTTTGGCACGATCACCGCTAACAGTATTCAAGTGCAGGTCTCAGGGGCTGTTGACGCTACCAGCGGCCTGCACGCAACAGAGCCTTATAAATTTGACCGTACTGCTCCCGGAAGCGCGACTTCTAACTGGCAGACCGGCACCAGCTAAGGCGCTTAATACCCAGATTCCTGCGCCTCAGACTATGTGCACTTATTGTAACGTTCCGCTTGCGCCGAACCTGACCACGTTATCTACCTCAGGCATAAATGTGGTCATTAATGAGAATAGCAACCCGTCCCGTTCAACCTTCGCTATCAAATTTAATAATGGTGTGACCGACCAGTACGTGCAGGCAAATAAAACTTTAGGCGCTTCGCCTGTGTATCAGGATAAAACTACCTGGGGCACTATAGATGTTACCGGTTTAGCTTCCAATACTCAATATGCCGTATCAGTGAGTGCCAAAAATAATTGCGCGGTGTCTACCGCCTATGGCCCGACCGCAAGCACCTGGACCTGGGGTGCTAATGCCGACGTGCTGGAGGCTTCTACTCCTGACGTGCGTTTGGTGAGTACCTATTATGAAGGTGATAATTTCGTCTTTACATTCGGTTCACATAACCTGGACATCCACTCCATAAATAAATATAAATATATTTGGGATGATTTACCTGATACCAGTGCCTCCTCGAGCTCTGCAGAGTGGACTTCTGGATCCCTTACCGTGCCCAACGGTACTTTTACCGCCACCAACGGTAGGACTCTCTATCTGCATGTCTTGGGTTACAATGCCGCTAGTATTCCCAATACCGAGGGTACCAAACACTACGGCCCTTATTATCACGTCGAGACCAGGAATAAGCTTAAGCACGACAAGTGGTTTGAGGAAACCGGCACCCTCATCGAAATGGGCCCCAAACTCGCCCAATAGTAGGGGACGTTTCCTTGTAAGCCAACCTTTTTTACTTCAATAAGTTACAACTACACGTTTTCCATTCCCAAAAAATGTAAAATATTTTGGTTAGATTTACCTCCTTTCTGCGTCTTATTAGGATAGAGGGGGTGGCATTATGCCAAGATCCGCTAGAATTATTCCACTAGAAGGGTATTTGCATGTCGTATGCAGAGGAAACAATCGCAGAAAAATATTCTATAAACCTCGTGATTTCAAAATTTATTTGAAACAGCTAATAAAGGTAAAATGCGAAGAAGGGATTTGGTTGTTGCATTATTGCCTAATGCCTAATCATGTTCACTTCCTTTTGGGAGTGAATAAGGAGAGCAATCTGTCGAGATTTATGCAGCGGTTGAATGTTAAGTATTCTTTTTATTTTCAGAAAAGGCGCGCTTTTGTAGGGCACTTGTGGCAGGGCAGGTTCAAGAGTAAAATTATAAAAGACGAACTTTACTTTCTACAGTGCGGAAAATATATTGAGTTAAATCCGGTGCGGGCGAACCTTGTGGCTGCTCCAGAAGAATATACTTATTCCAGTTATTCATTTTACGCTTTGGGTGTCGAAAATGACCTAATTGACGAGGATCCTTT
The DNA here is from genome assembly GCA_026387515.1 of Candidatus Omnitrophota bacterium. The sequence continues at coordinate 3,739 of JAPLLP010000094.1, forward strand.
GTATAGGGCACTGGATGAGAGGCGTGAAGTCAGGCAGGCAATGTATAGAAAAATGATATTTGATCAGGCATTAACTGAAAGATGGAAAACGTGATCATGTAACTATCTGTATTGAAAGTAATTAGAGAATAAGGAAACGTCCCCAAAACTTCTTGCCTTTTTTCAAAAATTTGATATACTAAAGTAGAATGTAAGTATAGTTTTTATTACTGTTGTGACACCCGGCCC
>JAPLLP010000094.1:4031-4505 GCA_026387515.1 Candidatus Omnitrophota bacterium
ATTGGAATTGGGCCGGTGTTCACTATTGTGAAGGAGGAGAGTATGAGGCGGGCGATAGGCATTGCTTTAGCGTTGTCAATGTTGGTGCCTTTTCTGGCACTGGCAGATCAGGCGCAAGATAAAAAAGCTATCCTTGATACTTTTAGCTCTTTGGCCGATAAGAATCCCGCTGTTTTATCAGGAGCGGTTTTTGCTATAGGCGATGCCTATATGCGCGATAATAAGCAGGACGAAGCAATCGCGATTTATGAAAAGGCGCAAAGCATCCTGGGAGAGAACGAGGATTTTTTAAGCCGCTTAGGGAATTTATACAATATGAAGATGCAATATGATAAGGCGGCCAAGATTTACGAAAAACTCTTAGCCTCCAGGCCGGATAATTCATGGTATGCCCAGATGCTCGCTACTTCCTTAAATGCCACCGGCAAGAAGGATGATGCCGCGGGAATCTGGAAGAAAATGATCAATGAGAAG
>JAPLLP010000094.1:4528-9787 GCA_026387515.1 Candidatus Omnitrophota bacterium
ATGAGAAGCCCAAGGATGCCAGCGTTATGAGCCAGGCGGCGAGTTTTTACAGTAGCACCGGAGATATGGACCAGGCTCTTACTTTAATTGAGAAGGCGGTCCAGATCGATCCTAATAATATTGGTTATCTTCAGACTCAGGCAAACTTTTATGTCCGGGCGAATAAAATGGATAAAGCAGAGGCCGCTTACAAGGCTATTCTGCAGAACGCTAAAGAGGCCTGGCTTAAGGATTGGGCCAACGGCGAGCTTTTAAACATATATCAAAAACAGAACAAGCTTGGTGACGTGATCAAGACTTACGAAGCAGATTTAAATAATTCCGGAAACGACATCTCTGCCTACAAAAAACTGGGAGAATTGTATATTCGTAAAGGTGATGGGGCCAAGGCGCTCGAGGTGTATGAAAAGGCCTCTGAGATAGCTCCTGATGACCGTGTTATAACTAACAGGCTCGTGGATATGTATGATATGAATAATAAGCCTGCCGAGGCAGCAGCTTTAGTTGAAAAATTATTTAAGGCTAATCCCAACGAGACATATTTACAGGAGCGTTTGGCAGGTCTTTATGACCGAGCCGGTAAAAAGGAAGATGCCAAGAGAATCTGGCAGGGATTACTTGTACAATCCAAAGACGCGATGATGTTTTCCCGTTACGCCGAGCTTTTATACCGTTCTGGCGATGCGGAAGGTGCTATGGCCCAGCTTAAGAAGGCCGAGGAGTTAGATCCGAATAACCCGAGTTTTTCTATGCGCCGCGGGCAGATGCTGTTAGACGGCGGTAAAAAGGATGAGGCCAAGGCTGTTTTTGCAAAAGTGGCTTCAAGCGCAAAAGATGAGTGGGCAAAGAATGACGCTAAGAGAAGGGTTGATGATATAGAGGCTATGGGTAAGGCCCCTAAGGTGACCGAGGTCAGGCCATCTGTTCCTGCGGTAGAAGTAAAGGGAGAGCCGGGTAAGCCTGTACCGGTAGTCGCTAGCCCTGCTGCGCCTGTAGCGGTTAGTCCTGCGGCTCCAGCAGCAGCGGTTAGTCCTGCGGCTCCAGCAGCGGCAGCTGGTCCTGCAGCTCCAGCGCCGGCAGCGTCACAGCCGCCAGCAGCAGATACTAAAAAATAATTTAGATTAAGTCGAAACGCTGAGGAAAGAGTTTAGCGATCAGCGCATCGTTAGTAGCAAAAATAACGGTGCGCTGATTTTTTTTCTGGAGGTTTGTGAGTATCTCGATTATTTTTTTGGCGTTTTCTTCGTCGAGATCAGCAGTAGGTTCATCGGCCAAAATGATAGAAGGGGAATTGATCATTGCGCGTGTTACGGCCACCCTTTGTTGTTCTCCCGCGCTTAGTGCTTGCGGTTTATGCGAAAGCCTTGGCCCGATTCCGATACCTTCCGCAAATTGGCAGGCCGTTTCTTGTTTATTTTTTAAGTCTATATCTAATGCCGCTGGAAGGGTGATATTGTCCAAGGCTGAGAGGTTCGGCAGCAGGTTAAATGTCTGAAAGATAAAACCTATCCTTTCTTTGCGCAGGCGCGCCATCTCGTTGGGCTTTAAAGAATAGATATCTACCCCGTCGATTAAAACCCTCCCCGTAGTCGGCCGGTCCATCCCGCCGATAATGTTTAATAAAGTTGTCTTGCCTGCCCCGGAATGGCCGAAGATGACCTGAAATGAATTGTCGGGTATTTCAAGATTCAAATTTTTGAAAACGGTAAGTTGCTTATATTCGGTCTCAAATACCTTGCTTATATTTTCTAGTTTAATCATTTCTTGATCTCATTCTCCAGCACTTTTTCAAAATCTTCTCTAGACCAGAAGGTGTCGAGGCGGCGCAGGAATTTGACCTTTTTTTTGCCTTCCGGCGTCTCTAATTCAAATTCAGATTTAGCATTAATAAATACCCCGGCGCAGGCAAGTCCGGTCTTACGCCAGGCGTCATACCCGTCAGAGGTACGGAAATCTATGACTTTCACAGTTACTTTACCCGGATATTTTTTCTCCATAGATTTCAGATAATTCGCCACAAATTGGTGTTCTTCGTTTAAAGGGTAGTATGCCATGATACTTACCTTAGGAGGCGTGGTTCCTATTGTGGCTTGAGGTAGGCATTTTATCCCGGCGTTGTTCAATATTTTTTGTCCGCGTTCCCCGGAGAGGAACCGTATGAACTCCAAGGCAAGTTTCTTATTCTTTGCTTCTTTTAATACGGCGATTTGCGCGGATACTGCCTGGTGCGGAAGTTTCTGGATAATTTTCAGCGTCTCGGCGGATATTTTTTCCGGAGCAGTGTCAAAAGGGCAGGTGTCATAATGGATACCGGCCTGAGCCTTTCCCGAAGCCACAAGCGTCAAGGCCTGAATAGGGCTGTCGGTATAGACTATTCTTTCTTCAACATCTTTCCAGATGCCGGATTTCTCCAGGGTTTCTTTAGCGTATGTGCCTACGGAATTAAAACGCGGGTCAGCCAAAGCGATAACCTTGACTTCGGGTTTAGTCAGGTCTTTTAGATCCTTGATTTGCGCCGGATTTGAGCTTGAGGTATAGAGCACAAGGTTAAACTCACCTAACCGGGTAACCGTATCATTGTCGATGATGCCTCGGTCGCTAAGGTTCCTCATTTCAATCTCGCCGGGCGAGACAAAAAGGTCAGGCCTTTTATTCTTATCTAAAACCATGCGCACCAGGATCGCTCCGTTATCAAAATTGGGCTCTAATTTAACTCCTGGGTTGTGATTTTTAAACGCGGATATGGCTTCTTTAAAAGGCACGATCATCCCGCAAGGGACGTAGATTTCGGCCGGTTTATACTTATAAGCGTTGGCGTGGAAAGCGGTAGCTAAAGATGCCAGGACTATCAAGCCTGCGAAAAAAATCAGTATTTTGTTTTTCATGGGATCAGGCAGGCGCAGAGGTAATCGCCTATATACATGCTTAAGATTACCGCGAAAACAGTCTCCATTATAAGCGATAACGAAAAATATGCCAATACTTTTTTCGCTCCGGTGAATTTATAGATCAATAAAAAACCCGGAAGGCTGGTGCCTGGCCCGCTCAATAGCAGCCCCATTGCCGGGCCGATATCCATGCCTAATTTTAGAAATGCCTTGGTAAAGACGACCTCGGTAAGGACAGGAAAATACATCAGTTCCCCGAAAAGCGTGGCCAGGAACGTCGAGCGCACGGTAGAGAAAAAAAGGCGGTGGCCTAAGGCGTCTTTTTGCGCGCTAAAAAGATTATGCACCCAGCGGATATCAATATAACTGCTTAGAAGCCCGATAAGAAATATTGCAGGAATTAAGAGAGGTAGGATGCTTTTTAAGAGGCGCCAGACCGCATCGAGCCAGGAAAGGGTGGATTCTTTAGGAAAGCATTTTAAGAGGATAATCATCAATGTCATCGCCAGGAGTGCCATCAGGCAGATCTTGTGCCACATAAAGATATCTTTGGTCCTAAGGGGGTCAATACCTCCGACAGTGGAACCCACGATAAGGATTAAAAAAAGAATGACGAAAAAAGACATAAAGGCAAACTTATTTTTTGGTTTTTCCACAGCTTCTTCGGAATTTACCACACCCGTAGCCGCGTCTTCGGTAGAGCAGGGTTTGTCTTTAAACAAGACCGACATGATCAATCCGATACTGATAGAGATGATCAATACCCCCACTAATCTCCATAAGGCTAGAAGTGGCCCGATGACTTTAAAAGTGAAGGCAAGCGATATTATGCTCACCGCCGGCGCGGCGTAGAGAAGGCAGAATGCCGGGCCTATGCCACAGCCGCGTTTGAGTATGCTGGCAAAAAGAGGCACGATATTACAGGAGCATACGGGAAGGACCTTGCCTATTATTGCCGCAATCGGATAGGATAGCCATTTGTTCGCCTTTGGGCCGAGGTATTTGGTTACCACGGCGGTAGAGCTAAAGGTGGCGATGGCTCCGGAAAGCAGGAAAGCGGGCAGGACCGTGGTCAGGGCGCCCCAGGTGAATATGCAGCAGCGAAAAATATCAACGATTTGGATTAGTTTGTTATCTAGCATGAAAATATTATTTTAGCCCGCCGCCCCAGCGCTTGAACGCGCCTTGCGCAAAGTCGCCTAGAAGATAATTTACGAACTTTCTGGCTTCTGCTTTATTTTTTGAGGCCTTGAGCACGCAAGCATAGGAGGTGATGGAGAGGTTTACTTTTTTTAGTATATCTTCGACAATCCTTATTTCTTTCGGCGCATTGATTTCTTCACCGGGTTTCACGTCTTCATATAAGCAGGAATAATACATAAAGCCCGCGTCAACCTTGTCTTTCAATATATAGGTGCGGCTCTCCCGGCCGTACTGGGTAGAGATGACCTTATCTTTTATCTTATCCGCCCTGAGGAATTGATCTGGGCGTCTGGGATAGCGATAGTCTTTACCCTTTGCGAAGAGAGGTCCTCGAGAGAGTTTATATTAGCGGGGTTGGAGGCAGGCGTGGTTAAGATAACCGAATCGTGGCTGAATGCCGTTTTTGTCCCCGGCTCAACCAGGTCTTTTCTCTCCAGGGGTTCGGTTTCTAGAGGGCCGGTGCCCATATATACATCCGGGCGCTTACCTTTATAGAGTACTTTGCGCATCAGGACTATCGTGTTTCCGGTGTCAAAACTGATTTTGATCTGGGGGTTTTCTTTCCTGTATTGGTCAAGGATTTCGCAGAATGCCCCAAAGACACTGCAGGGGACGAATATCTCTAATTTATTTTGAGCCTCTTTTTTTACTGAGCAGCCCGCAATGGCCAATATCAATATAGATGCGCATAAGCTTTTTAATCTAAGCATTTAATTCTCCCTGAATTATTTCTTTGATCCTGTTTTTCGTAGGAACCTTACCCATGATCTTTATCTTATTGTTGATGACAAGTAACGGCGTGATAATCACGCCGTAAGCGAGATATTCCTTTTCGCTTATGCAATTTTTAATATCGGTATTGATTTTTAGCTCTTTTAATGCCTCTTGAGTCCTTTGCCGCAGCGTGCGGCAGGCCAGGCATTCCTGCATCGCGCCATTTATCCATTTCCCGACTATTTTTAATTCCATCATAGTACCTGTATTTCTCCGACTTTTTCTCCCGGACGCAAGGTTTTTCCTGCGTCAAATAATATCTTCTTTATCGTGCCGGTAGCCGGGGATTCTATATCCATTATTGCCTTGTCGGTCTGGACTTCTAAAAGTTCATCTCCGGATTTAACTTTTTGTCCGACTTTCTTGAACCAGAACATAATGGTTATTTTGGGGG
>JAPLLP010000125.1 GCA_026387515.1 Candidatus Omnitrophota bacterium
ACTTTCCCATACCTTGCATTGATTGAAATCTTAAATACACCCAGCCGGCGTAATTTTTTCAAGCCAACATTCACATAAGCATTTCCCGGCATATTAAGGGCTCTCCTATATTCCATGGGCGTCATAGGATACTTTGTAGCATCAATAATATCCAGCAGAAGAGGGCATTTTTTTATGTCCTTGTATAACCTAAGCAGGTTTGTCCTCATTCTCCCAAAAGGATTTGAAGGATAAAAAGGATTATACCCAAAGTATTTAGATGAGCAGGCGTAGGATTTATTCTTTTTCAGTAGAATATATTAGCGGGATTTGGGATGATTATAAGGCTTTTACAAGGATAGGAAAAAGATGCGGGATTCTGAAAGGCAATTATATTTATCTGGTTAATACTTCAATGCGTTCCCAGGCTTTCTGAACATACCTGCTGTGAGGATACTGGCTGACAAGCTGAGTATAACCTTGAACTGCTTTATTCTTATCCCATACATAACCTGAGTTTCTTGAATCATTGTCATACATCCGGCCAAGCATATATTGCATATCATCCCTAAGATAATGATAGGGAAATCTTCCGAGGGCAGTTTTTAAAATACCCTCTGCCTTGCCTAATGTTTCAGTTTTAAGTTTAGCGAGCCCCTCTTCGTCATGCTCTATATAATGCTTGCTGCTGCTTCCCCATTCAGTGTATGCCAGAGCAAGAAGCATGTAAGCCTCAAGAAAATTAGGATTGGTTTTAATTGACTTTTCCAGATGTTTTATTGATTCACTCTCAAGACCGCCTCTTAATGCTACCAGCCCTCTTATAAAGTAATATCCGCTTTTAGCAAGAGTTGCGGTTGCTATTCCTGCTATGAGCACAAAAGAGATTAATAATATTTTCTTATTCCCCATATCTCGGACAAAACCTGTCATACATAGCCCTTCTAATCATGGGGGTTGAGTGAAGATAAATCAAAGTTGTCTGGATATTCCTATGGCCCAATTGCTCTTGTATTGCCAATAAATTGCAGCCATTAATCAGCAGATTAGTCGCAAGGCTATGCCTGAATAAATGAGGATATACCCTTTTTTCAATCGTTGTGCGTTTGGAGATCCTCTTTATTGTTTTCCTCAGCGCATAAGGTGACAAGGGCTGGATATTGGTTTTATTCATGCATAAAAAGTCATCCCTCTTCCTATGGTTGCCTAAAAGATATTTCCTTAATACCTTCGTACAGTTCTCTGAGACATGCACAATCCTATCCTGACTCCCCTTTCCATCCCTTACCAAAACCGACCTCTCAGCCAGATTTATATCACCAACCCTTAATGCGCATACTTCCCTTGCTCTTAAACCAGAATAAGCAAGAATCAAAATCAAGGCCCTTTCTCTTAAATCCTTGCACCTACTGATTATTTTCTTTATTTCCTTTTGAGTTAAATAATCCCTTATAATTCTTCTTGGTTTTTTAGGCCTGGCAAGCTTGATTCGATTGCCAAGAAACAGCATGTACCATTCGATACTCTTTGAGCAATTCCTTATATGGCTGTATGAGTTTTTTTTGTGTGCAAACCCAAAAGATAGCTAAAAATATGCTCTCTTGACGGATAAATCCTGCTTATATCCTTAATAAATTTCTTTATCATCTTCAGGTATCCTTCAACCGTAACCTCACCGAGCCCCATTTCCACTTTGAGAAATCTTTCAAAGCGAAATAATATCTTTTTTAAATTATCCTGCTGATTCTTTCTAAAATAATGGTTAAACCAGCACCTCTTGATTAATTGAATAAGAAATCTTATGCCCGTCATCCCAGCCTCCTTTTTTGGATTATTATAACACAAAAACCAAAATGCCTCTTTCGGGAGGCGTCTTTAGCAGAGGCAAAAATAAACTGAGCAAGTCTGCTTAGAATTTATACGTCGCACCAAGGCTCATCGCTGTCTCATCTATGAATCTGCCCTCGACATTAATGCTTATGTTCTTTGTAAGATTGTAATCCGTTCCAAGAAATATGCCAACGTTATCCTTTGCCTTGTATTTAATGTTATATATCCATGCCATATCAGCGCCCCATACTAACTGGTCATCAATGCCCTTTGTCTCAAACCTTGCGTCTGAATACCTCACTCCAACATAGGGAATAAAATTCTTTATTTTCTTTGCAAGGGAAACTGCAACGTGCCATTCCTGCATTACCGTTGACTTGAATAAACCTGTAGGCTCGGTTGTTCTTTTTTTAGTGAGATACATATCATGCTTTGACCTTAAATACTGCAAGTCATAACCAATAAGCCAGCTTGGGCTAAATTCATAATTTCCCTTCACTCCAAGGCCATACGCGAAATCAGAATCAGTGTTCATTACAAAGGGAAATGAGTATGGGCCTGTATCCCTTGAGCCCTGGAATATGGAATCAATCTTGTAATCAGCCCATCCAATCTTTACGTAAACGTCAAGATTATCAAGCAGCCCATAAGAGGTCTTAAGCATTACCTGATAGCCTCTCTCAATGTCAGCGCCCTCAAGATTCTCTTCGGGATAAGGATCAATGTTACTAGCTTTAATGAATTTGAAATACCTGCCAAAAATGAATGAGTTATCCGAAGTAACAGCAAGCTTGCCTTTTCCCTGCGTTTCCGGGCTGCCAATTGAACCGGCATTCACGATTGAAGCTGTTGTAAAAATAAAACTTACTGCCAGAATTGTTGCAAATAACTTTCTCACCGCGCACCTCCTTTAAGTTTTATTAAACCTTTTTTAGAAACGCCTGATATTGCCAAAAATATAACCATAGCGTCTGCTGTCCGGAAGATTATAACTTTGGCCTCTTGGTTTGATTTTCTTTTATTCCAACAGATTCAAAAGTTTGCTTATCTACCTGAATAGTATTCCCATTCTCGTAGAATAAAAGATACTTATTCTCTTTATCATTGGATATTTTTCCTACGGGTTTTTCATCCGGCAGAAGCAAGGCTTTCTTCTCGCTCCCGGAAACAGCATTATTACTTTCACCTCCTCCCCCGATTTTTTCCAAAACAAAATTAAAATTGTTTACGCCTCTTTTGGTTTGAAGATTAAACTTCCAGGGGCCCATCACATCAAACACGCTTGGACCATATACCTGCACCCATTGAAAAGCCTCAGCGATATCCTTATAGCCCTCCTTATGGATTCTTATGACATAAGTCTCGATAGGCATGCCGGTATAAGTGTCTATTGTGAAGGTAAAGGGCACCTTGCATGGAGTCCTTCCAACCATAAAGTTGTTCAGATAAACCTCTGCATCGGTAGGCTTGGATGTAACATCTATCGTGCCTTGCCCTGCAACTCTTTGCACGCCCATCATGGTTGCACATCCTGCTAATCCCATCAAACCTGCTCCCAAGATTAACATTTTTGCACCCCTCTTGAATCTGTTATAATCTTTCATTTAATAACCTCCATGAAGTTATGCATGCCAGATGCAAATAAATGCATATGATGTCCAGCAGAAAGAGGAGTGTGCGAGTAATTAAATATCTCTAAGTTTTTTATTGACCAGTAATAATGCGAACTGCTTCATCTGCAGAAATCTCTTTTCTTGTGCTATCATCACTGTCCCTTTTTATCAGAAAAAACTTCTGATGAGGATTTCTCCTATCATGAGTGTTTTCATATTCTTCCATGACTATTATATAATTGCCTTCTGCGCTGAAAGCACTAGTCTCTTTCACTAAAGGAGTATGTGTAATCTGCCTACTTTCACTACCATCTATTTTTTCCAGGTATGCATCATTATTCTTTTCCACTAATTTATATTCCCCCTTCAGGTCATCGAAAGAGTCGTATCCAAAATTCCTTTGAGAATTATCCTCTGCGTAACTTCCAGACGTCGCACACCCGCTTAACCCAATCAAAGCAAAGCATAAAAAGATAAGAATAGAATTTCTCATAGTACCCTCTTCACACAAGCTTAATATCTTCGGTTTTTATCAACTGGAAGTTAGACCCGTCTGCATTTATCCTGTATTCACGGAAGCGATTAAGCCAGCCGGACCAAAAACCCGGGAGTATTTGATTTGTATAAAGAGCAATTTCCGTTCCATCCCATTTCATGCCCGCTAAATATTCTTTTCCTGTCCTTGGCCCTTTGTTTGGCTGTATTGCAATTGGCAAATCTGCGATTTTATTAAAGTTCATATCTTCACCTATTACATAAATGCTCAACACAGCCCCGTCTTGCGCAACAAAAACAATTTTCTTTTTATCCGGCGACTTGATGGATGCAGCCTCAACATTTTTTTCAAAAATCTTATTTCCTGTCGTTGGTTCTAAAAGAATAAGCGGATTCCCTGTTAATTCTTCCTCAAAGAAAAAAGGATTTGGATCATGGTAGACCTTGCCAAAAACAACGAATATCCTGCTTTCATCAAAAGCTAAATCAACATTTTTAGCAAATGATATGTAATTCCTGGAATTACTGCTCGTTGCAAATGTGACCCTCTGAAGATTGTTGCGCCCGTCTTTATCAGCGATAAATACCTCAAGACTTTTAAAATAAGGGTCGGCTGAAACATCCGCAATAAACACAACCTTATTCTTAAAATATTTAACTGAATCTCCCACGAGTCGATCAGTATAGAAAATATTCTGGATGTCTAAAGGTCTTGGGGAGAGTACCTGTTCGGGCTGATTCATCACCCATAGGGGAACACAACCAGACAAACAAATAACTAATGGCATTATTACTACGAAAATTATATTCTTCATTTCCTCCTCCTATGTTACATATAGTTTTTCAAGTGCATGCTTTACATCAGAATCCACAAGGCTTGCGTAAACCTCAGTCACTCTCACTGATGAATGCCCTAGCTGTTCCTGTACTAATCTTAAATTGTGATTGCTTGCAATGTAAAGATGAGTGCCATAAGTATGCCTCAGGGCATGAATTGAGTAATGCTCCGGCAATCCTGCTTTCTTGATGCATTTCTTGAATGCCTTCTGCAATGCCCTTTTGCTTAACTGAGTTCCTTTATTGCTTGTCAGAAGCCGGGAATCAGGCTCTATGCTCTGCCCTCTTCTCTTTTTCCATTCAAGAAATCTCTTGCATCTATGCCTGAAAGATTCGCTTATCTTTACGTTCCTTGGCTTATTGCCTTTGCCTTTTCTCACGCTAACAGAAGCCTGGCCTTTCTGGATGTTGAGATCACTGCATTTCAATTCGCGCATTTCCTCAACCCTTAAACCAGTGTTTAAGCCAATCTCTATCATGAACCAGTCTCTGATGGCCACTGATTTATCGTGCCCTAAAGCAAGGTACCTTACCTTTTTGCAGGCCTTCTTCAGCTTGTTGATGTCAGAAATCTTGAGGTATTTTTTCTCGCTTAAAGTCCAGGCAAACCTACTTTTCTTTGGCTTTTTGGCCAAAAGTTCATTTTTCATCAGATTGATGAACTTCTTGAGGAATGGCATTAGATAGGAATACAAAAAGGGATTTTAAAGATTTATGCTCGGAGAAAGGCTGAAATTGGAGATTATAGAAAAGAAATTTGGTTAGAATAGCAGGAGAGAAAAAGAGAGAACAGCAATACATGTTTGATAAATCATGAAAGCCCACTTGTTTGCTGAAAAAGATTGTTTATTGACGGGAAAAGACTTTTGGCAGGATTTTATTGAGAGGATAAACAAAATAAAAATGGTTCACTCTTCTGATGAAAAGTGAACCATTGTGTTTAATATAGCAGAAAGAAAGGATTTGTCAAGATAATTGTGCTTTTCAAATCTGAGTAAAGCAGTGTTACGTGAATTTAAAGGGGGTGTTTAAGGATAGGGGGGAAATTTACTGGACAATATTAGAACAAATCTTCAAATTTTTTCCAATCTTTATTTAATCTTCCGGGAGCATAATCATACTCTTCGGAATTACTATAATACCACACTCCATTCTCAAATATTGCTATTCCCCCGATATAGTTTTTGCCAAGATCTTTTAGTTTAATAGAAAGCGCTTTTGCCTTATCTTTCGTGTTCCCTTGGCCATTAGGTAATGCCGTATCTCCTGCTTTTGAATCAAATATGCCAATTCTTCCATCCTTGAATCTGATTATCCAATCAGGATAAAACAATCTATACGCCTGCTCACGGCTATTCCAATATTTTATAGAGTAGTACTCCTTTCCATAATCAGCATTCTTGAACCACCATTTTATATCTTTATCTTTCTTGTCTATATATTCTCTGAATCTTTTTTCGTTTTGTTTGCCTAAATATTCTTTTAAAAAATAGCTCTTTTCTAGAACGCAAAGCTTAGAACTAACATCTTCATAATCTTCATTGTACCAATACTCATCTTGTATGCTGAAAATTGGAGCTTCTCTTTCTTCCTGCAATTTTCTTCTTTCTTCAATAAGTTTTATGAGTAAAGGCTTGTAATCTATTAAGGCTTGAGTCATTGCCGGCCTAAATTTACTGCTTGCCTCTTTTTTTATATCATTAACAAAAACACGATAATAATAATCGCAGTCATCACTCAATATGCTCTTTAGCCATACTCTAATCGCTGATTTCAGAGGCCCCCATGATCTTGCTATGTTGGTTATCTTCGCATCTTCTTCTGTTTGCTCTTTCAGTATTTTATAACAATAGTAATTGAAGGTTTTTTCAATATCGTTTCTTGACATTTGAAGCTTTATGTCTTTGCCTGCTTTTTTGAATTCATATCCCAATTGATCAAAATCTTGGAATTTGGCATCAACAATAATTTGATTTTCGATTGTAGGTTTTAAATCTATTCCGAACTCTGAAAGTTTTTTAGAAGCCTTACCCATCAACACATCGTCTTCTTTTATTCCAAAATGCTTATTCATAGACTTAAGAAAGCTCATTTGGAATTTAGCAGAATTACTCAAGTCTCCATATTCCAATCTTGATACATAGGCAGCCTCTAGCCTGATATTTTCAATGCCTCTCTTTTTCTGTGCAACATAAATCTCTTGTTTATTTGGCGATATTTCATTCCATTTTGCATTTACTTTATTTCTTTCATAATTAGTAAATAGAAATCCTGTTCTTAGCAGAGAGTAATTTTTATAGTCCTCTTTTTGATTTGGCTCTGGCATTCGCAATATTCTGCCAACAGTTTGAATATAAAATGTATCCGAATTAATTTCCCTAAACATAACTAATATATGTGCTCTTGGGCAATCCCATCCGGTACCTGCTGCTAGCTTGAATAATAAAAATTCATGCTCGTCATCGTTTTCTTCTAAAAACTCTGGCCTTGGATGGTCATCAAACCACTTAGCAATTTTGCCTTCTTGAATACCTTTTTTGATCAAAAGATTAGTTACAATTTCCTCTTTTGTTTTTTGTCCGAGGTCAACAAGCTCTCTATCATCGTTGGGCAACTGAATAAGCACTAAAGGATTTATGTTTTTTCTTAATTTTTTATATGCTTCAATAATTTCATTTCTTTTGCTTAACCCTAAATCTATAAGAACTTCGTCTAAGTCTTCGGATTTATATTTCTTTAAATCTTCTTCTGTTTGGACAAGAATTTTTTCTTTAATCAAGCCCTCATCAATCACTCTATCTCTGGCAACTTCAATAAAACTATTTAAGCGCCGACTTTTAAGTTCTATTTCCTCCGCAGGCGTGGCAGTAATATGAATAACTATTTTTGGATTAATGTAGTCAATGACTTGTTGCGCCAGATCATGAGTAACGTGTGTATGCGCCTCATCTATAACTAAGATGATCTCTCTATTATCTTTATGGGTGTTATCAATAAAATCCTCAAAATAAAGTCCGGTTTCTTTTCTTTGCCCCTCATCTTCCGGCCGCCTTAAAACTCTGCTTTCAGCTGCTCTTGATACAACTTTTTGCCAATTAAGGAACAAGATATCGTTTTTCTGTAATTTCCCTTTGTTTATGTCTGTGACTGTCAAAAGACCGTTTTCTAACGTATTTTCAAAGTATTCCTCGAATTTGTTTTTACTCTGCATAGCAATGTCATCACTAAAAGTAATCCAGATAAATGCCTTGTCTTCATCCCAATTAGGAAGGTGATTTAATCCTCTGACAAAATGCGCTGCCATGAAAGTTTTACCGCTGCCTGTTGGCGATTTAAAAACTAAAGGAAGCTGTCTTTCATTTTTCTTCCATACAGCAATAAATGCCTTTGTCAGATCATCTATTGCATCTTTTTGAAATTCTAGCGGGCTAAACATCATATACTCCTAAATTGTAAATACTCTTATAAATCTCTAGTATAGGCTGAGGAATAGTTTTCACTCTGATATCTTTAATATGCTCGAAGTTGTCACTAAATTCTTCGTTTCCCCAGCTAAAAACATAAACTGTTGTTTTCTTTTTTAGTTTCTCTACCATCTCAACAAATTCTTCAAATTTATCTAGCTCTTCTCTAAAATAAACTGCTGTGTATTTCTCCTTATTCTTATCTTCAAATAGTTGATAATATTTATTTTGTTTAACCAATTCTAGGGTATTTTCTGCAATTGCTAGTAACTCTCCAGCATTATGCGCCAATTCCACTTTGTCAGAATCTGTCGCATCCAAAATATTGTTTTTTCCGATAAAAGAAGTTTTGTAATATTTTAGCGAGCCACCTAGCCTGGGCATAGCACCTTTAATATCTCTCACTCCAATCACCTTCAAGATTCCATCATCTAATGATTTTTCTATGCTGTTCCATTCTTTGTTTTGTTCGTTTTCTTGCTCAATTTTATCGATTTTATCTATTATTTCTTGCGAGTCTTCAATGTTTTTGAGAGTGATAATTTCTTCAAATAAAACTTTTTTTTGAGTTCCTGAATATTTATAACCATTAATTACTTTTTCAATTCTAGGATAACAAACTTTTTTACAAATTCCTTCTTTATCAAACTCCTTATCTCCTTCTTTATGACCCTGCTTCTCTAATTTAATTTTTGTTTCTTTATCAACTTCATTATTCGTAACGAGAATACACTGCCTTCTGCCCTTATCTTCATTATTGAGATCCATAACCGCATGCCCAGTTGTTCCTGAGCCTGCAAAAAAATCTAAGATTAGTGAGTTATTTTTGCCAGCGAGTTTTAGTATTTTCTTTATCAGATAGGTAGTTTTAGGGTATTCAAATGGAGATGCTCCTCCAAAAATTTTTTTTAACTCTTCTTTAGCTTTTTCATAATTCAATTCTTTTTCATCCCATATAGACTTATATTTAGTTCCTTTCTCTTTCTCTTCTCTAATTAGATAGTCTTTTTCAAAAATATCCCAACGACTACCATTAACCAGTCTTCCAAACAATCTATTTTTCTGCTTCTCGAAAAGTTTTCTACCCCATCTCCATCTGCCATCTTCTCCAGTACTTAATTTTGGGAGAGCAACTTCCTTAAACTGCGCTGTTTTCTCTAGTGACACTTCTCCAGATTTAGGATGTATATATACTGGGTAGTATAGATTAGGGACATCAATACGTCTTGAAGCCGCACCTCTTTTCCTAAGTCCCATTTCACGATATCTCATGCCATTTTTGTCCATTTTAGAATAGTCATTCTTTTGCTCATCTGATAAATCGGCATTCTGAAAACTTGTTAATTTATCGATTTTATTTGCATAAACTAAAACATATTCATGTGTTACAGCCACTTCCATTTGCTGTTTGCCTCTAGGATTACTTTTTACTATTATATTTGCAATGAAGTTCTCTGGGAGGAATATTTCATCTAGCAAAAGCTTAAGTTGTGAGTATTCATTATCGTCAATACTCACAAAAATAACACCTTCATCTTTTAGAAGAGTTCTCGCTAATTCTAACCTTTTTCTCATAAAGGAAAGCCAATAACTATGCCGAAATGGATGATTGGTCGGCACTTCT
Source organism: Candidatus Omnitrophota bacterium (assembly GCA_026387515.1). Next base: position 9,843 of record JAPLLP010000125.1, read on the forward strand.
GTTCCATCAGGAAATTTATTAATTATTCTTTTATCCTTATATCTGAAGCCATCTGAGCCAGTATTATATGGGGGATCTATGTATATCACATCAATCTTACCCTTATGAGTGTAATTTAAACAGGTTAAAGCGTGATAGTTATCCCCTTCTATCAGAATATGGATGGGCTTACCATCATCATTTTTTATAGCCAACTCGGGAACTTCTTTGAGAATTGGCAACTTATTTTCTATATCAGGAACATCCATCCATACCAAGCCATACCTTTGTTTTTTTACGGCTTGTTTAAGTCGCGCGACTTGCTTCTCTAGTTTTAGTGTAGAATTTTCCATCTTTTTGAATTATCCTTTTACTTCTATTTCAGTTTTTATTCCAATTTCTTGTAATAATTTGACTCTTTTTTGATGTTCTTCTTCCGTGGTCTCTTTTTCTTGTTCTTTTTCTTTATTTCTTTGTTCTTGAATCGATTTATTTAATCTTATCTGTCGTCCTCTTATAATATTCGCAATCATCTGCTTTTTTCTACCCATTACTGCCATAATTTTATCACCTCTTAAAATAACATTATAAATTGCCTTAATAATTTTTCTAATTGTTATTTAATGAATATCTTCGCTCAACTATCAACTTCTTCATCCTTAGATTGGTCTATCAAAGGG
>JAPLLP010000255.1:0-14817 GCA_026387515.1 Candidatus Omnitrophota bacterium
GCTAATTTGGCCGCGATCTTGGCGATGGGGAAACCCGTGGCCTTGGAAGCCAGGGCCGAAGAACGTGAGACCCGCGGATTCATTTCAATAATGATCATCCTGCCGTTATCCGGATTTATGGCAAACTGGATATTGGAGCCCCCAGTCTCAACCCCGATCTCCCTGATACAGGAGATAGCCGCGTCGCGCATAAGCTGATATTCCCGGTCAGTGAGGGTCTGGGCAGGGGCAACAGTAATGGAATCTCCGGTGTGCACGCCCATGGGGTCGAAATTCTCAATGGAACAGATGATCACCACGTTGTCTTTTCTGTCGCGCATCACCTCGAGCTCAAATTCCTTCCAGCCGATAACCGATTCCTCGATAAGGATCTCACTGATCATGCTGGATTCCAGGCCGCGTAAGGCCATAACCTCAAATTCCTCTTGATTAAAGGCAATGCCTCCGCCGGTTCCTCCTAAAGTAAAAGAAGGGCGGATAACCACAGGAAATCCTATTTTTTTAACAACCTTGCGCGCTTGCCGCATATCATAAGCCAGCCCGCTTTCAGGCATATCTAAACCGATCTTCTGCATCGCCTCTTTAAAGAGCTTGCGGTCCTCAGCTTTTTTGATGGCCTTGCGGTCTGCGCCGATCATGCGCACCTTGTATTTTTCCAGGATGCCTCTATCCGCAAGCTGTATGCTTACATTAAGGCCGGTCTGTCCGCCGAGGGTAGGGAGAAGCGCATCCGGCCGTTCTTTAGCAATTATCTTCTCCAATATCTCGGGAATTATCGGCTCAATATAGGTCCTGTCCGCCATATCCGGATCAGTCATGATGGTGGCGGGGTTGGAATTGACCAGGATAACCTTAAAACCCTCTTCTTTCAGGGCCTTACAGGCCTGGGTCCCGGAATAATCAAACTCACAGGCCTGCCCGATAATGATCGGACCGGAGCCAATGATCAAGATCTTTTTGATGTCTGTACGTTTAGGCATATTTATCCATTAAATCCGTAAACTTCTTAAACAAATACCCTGCGTCATGTGGCCCAGGGCCGGCCTCAGGGTGGTATTGCACGCTGAATAACTTTAGTTTTTTGTTTTCCAAACCCTCAGGGGTATGGTCATACAGATTTACATGAGTTAATACGGTCCCCTTTCGGGGGATGCTTTCCAGGTCCACGCAAAAACCGTGGTTTTGGGCGGTAATCGCCACCTTGCCAGTGAGTAAATCTTTAACCGGATGATTCCCTCCGTGGTGGCCGAATTTTAATTTATAGGTCTTCCCTCCCATGGCCAGGCCGAGCATCTGATGGCCAAGACAGATCCCGAATATCGGCACCTTGCCCATTAGATCCTGCACTGTCTTTACGACATAGGTCACTGCTGCCGGATCTCCCGGCCCGTTAGACAAGACTACTCCGTCGGGTTTTAGCTTGAGGATCTGGGTAGCCTCTGTATTTGCCGGCATGACCTGTACTTTACAACCGTGCCTGGTGAGGTTACGTAATATATTAAACTTTACGCCGCAGTCTAAAACTACCACTTTATATTTTGCCTTGGGGGCGCGCCCGGCGGTTTTCTCCTTCCACTGATAAGACTCTCTACAGGTCACTTCCTTTACTAAATCCACTCCTATCAAGTGCTCTGAACCTTGCAGTTTCTTCATCAGGTTATCTTTATCAACATTCCTTGTTGAGATAACCCCCTGCATTGCGCCTACCAACCGTATATGCCGGGTTAAGGCGCGCGTATCAATACCTTCGATCCCTATAATACTGTTTCTCTTTAGATACTCTCCGAGATCCAACGTAGAGCGCCAATTGGAGCGGATCGCGCTTGCCTCTTTTACGATAAAACCTTCAAGCCAGGGCCTACAGGATTCCACATCCTCTTCGTTTACCCCGTAATTGCCTATTAAGGGATAGGTCATGGTAACCATCTGTCCTTTATATGAGGGGTCGGTAATAATCTCCTGGTATCCTGTAATCGAGGTATTAAAAACCACTTCACCGAAGGTTTCCCCTTCGGCGCCAAAGTTCTTGCCCTCAAAAAGCGTCCCGTCTTCTAAAAGTAATATGGCCTTCATTTTAGTAACTCTTTTACCTTGGTAACTGCCTCTTCCACTGTGCTTGCCTTAATTACGCCGGGTATGTCCCAAGAGTTTAGGCTTATCACCGGAATGCCAAACTGCAGACAATAAGCGATCTCGGAAAGAGTCCCTGCCTCACCGGGCAAGGCAACTACTATATCCGCACTCTTGACTACCAAGACATTTCTGCCTAATCCCATACCGGTAGGAATAGCGATATCGACAAATTTATTAGCGCTATTTTTATCGTAACCCGGTAATATACCTATAGTTGTGCCTCCCTCGGCTTTAAATCCCTGACAAACCGCCATCATTGTTCCACTTAGACCTCCAGAAACAAGTATTCCTACCACTTTAGCCAGTTTTTTGCCTCAATTTTGGGCTAATTGCTCCACTTCAACCGTACAATTATGCCCTCCGATGACACCTACGACCTTTTTTTGCATTTACTTTAGATAATTCAATGCGCCTGGCGGGAATCGAACCTGCACACCCAGCTCCGGAGGCTGGTGCCCTATCCATTGGGCTACAGGCGCAAACTTACTATATTATTTCCTTTATCTTTGAAAGTACAAATTCCTTATCTTTGACCTTGGATTGCTGGATAGAAAACTGGCTAAAACTCTTAACACCCTTATTAATCAACAGGTCCTGCATTAATTTCAGGCAACGTTCATTTCCCGTTCCGCTGCCATAGGTGGAAAATAGAATTGCCCCTTTATCTGTTGCGCCAAAACATTGATCCAGATAGGCATTTATTGCCGGAGCCGGGCCAAAGGCCCAGACCGGGGTGCCAAAACAAATAAGGTCATACCCCACAAGATCAAAAACAACCGGAGCGATCTTTGCTTTAGTGTGCGAAAAGGCGCGGCGGCATTGGCCAAGAAAAGAAGAAGGCTCATCCAGGGCAGTCAACTCAATAAACTCAACCGCATATTCCTCTCGCAAATACTCGCCTAAAACCTGCGCTACCAGCCTGGTATTTCCGCTATAAGAGTAATATATAATAGCTACTTTCATCTAGAACAGGCTCAACTGTTTTTCGCCTTCCTCTTTTTTATCTTCCTCTCCAAAAATGGAGATGATCCCGTATTCGCCGTCGTAGCCGGCCTTGATATTGACCTTGCCCTGGCGCACCCTGAGCACCCCTTCGGCAATCCTGGGCGGAAGGCCTTTACGCAATTCTTCTGCCGAAGCCCGCAATAAAATATCGAACTCCGTACCGAATTTAGCCAGGCAGGCGTGATAATCCCTCTCCACTGCCGCAGAGGCCTTACCAATACCTTTTGCCTCAGCCACAATCTCATCCAGGGGGATCAAATTTTTATAGGGGATAGCATTTGAAGGCGTGTACCCTTCCGGACGGTCAGCCAATTGCTCTACGCGGTTCATCACTCCGACGGTAACAGACTTGCCGCACTTGGGGCATTTACCATTGCCCTGCTTGGTCTCTTTTGGAGAAAGCCGCGTCCCGCAAAGACGGTGTCCGTCAAAATGGTATTTACCTTCTTCGGGAAAAAATTCAATAGTATATAAAAACCGCTTCTTGTCCTTGGTGGCCAAGACCTCTCTTATAGTTTTATAATCCAGCTCGCAGTCAAAAACATTGGCCTCACGGCCGATCTTAGCCGGCGAATGGGAATCGCTGTTAGAAATAAGGGTAAACCTGTCCAAGGCACTCAAGCGCCAGTTCATCGCCGGATCGCTGGACAACCCTGTCTCTAGGGCAAATATCTTTGCGGTTTGGCCTTCAAAGCAATCCTGTATGCGGTCAAATCCAGACATCGAGCCAAACACGGAAACCCAGGGAGTCCAGATGTGGCAGGGCACCACCATGCAATTTTCATCGATATCAAAAACAATCCTGGCCAGTTCCGAGGCATCTAACCCTAGTATCGGCCGGCCGTCAGAAGCCAGGTTGCCGCAGCGGGCAAGCGTAGCGTTGATCTTATCCGTGGTTTTAAAAGAAGGGCTAAAGACCATATTATGCACCCGGTAGCCCCGGCCATTTTTAGAATAGATACTCGAAATCTCGGTGGTGAGTATAAAATATACATCCTGATATTTGAACAAGCCGTTTCCCAAATCTTCGAGGTTACCTTTTAGCTCCTCAAGCCAGAGATGATGGGTAAAATCTCCGGTGCCCATCAGGGTGATACCTTTTAATTTCGCCCATTGCGCCAGGTGTTTGATATCCATATCGCGGCTGGTGGCCCTTGAGTATTTGGAATGAATATGAAAATCAGCTATAAATTCCATCGATTTCTCCTAAAGTCTTGGTAACGTTACCCCAGTGCGTGCCTTGCCAATAGATGCGGTTACACTGCGGACAGGTCAAAAATGAACTTTGCGTCTGGTATACGTATGCGGGGATTTTATCCTTTACTTCTGCTTTAGCAATGGGTTTTAGCCCTGCATTACAGAGGATACACCGGCTAAACATTATATCTGGATTGGGCTTGATATGCAACGCTTTTAATACCTCGGGAACCTGCTCTTCCAGCTGTTCAGAGCGGAGGAAAATTATCTTAAGGCCGCGGTTTTCAGGGAGCTTATCTTGTCTTGATCGAAGTAGGCGGCGTCAAATCCCAATATCCTTAACCATCTAGCTAATCTACCCAGCTCTCTGGTCAGGACGAACTTCATAATTACTTGCCGTTGGTAAAACAAAGGTTCCCCAGACAAACGGTATGCGTTACCATACCTTTTAGGCTTCTACCCAAAAATGCGGAGTTCTTCGAGCGGGACAAGAAGTCTTCTTTCTTTACCACCCATTCCTGGTGCGGGTCTATGATAATCATGTCTGCGTCCTGGCCTTCACCTAAAGTACCTTTATTAATACCCAATATTTTTGCGGGATTTAAGCTCATTTTTTGGGCTAAGGCAGGCCAATCCAAAACTTTTGCCTCTACCAGCTCGCTGATCGCCACTGCCAATTCCGTTTCCAGGCCGATCACCCCGAATTCAGCGCGGTCAAACTCAATATCCTTCTCGTTCTCGGTATGCGGGGCATGGTCAGAGGAAATAACATTAATAACCCCGCTCTTAAGACCCTCTCTTATCGCCACTACGTCTTCCTTGCTTCTTAAGGGCGGATTCATCTTGAAATTCGTATCATACCCTAAGACACACTCCTCGCTCAGGGAAAAATAATGCGGACAGGTTTCGGCAGTGACATTAATCCCTTCTTTTTTGGCCTTAGCGATTATCTCCACGGATTCCCGGCAACTCACATGCGCGATATGAATACGGCTGCCTGTTTTTTTGGCCAGCTGGATGTCTCTTTGCACGCGGGCATATTCAGATTCATTAGAGATGCCTCTAAGACCTGTGCGCGTTGCAACAATGCCGCGATTCACCACGCCTTTTCCCGAAAGCGCCTTGTCCTCGCAGTGACAAATTACCAACACTCCCTGTTTTTTGGCCTCTTTTAAAGCCTCGGAAAAAAGTGTTTCATCATCTACCGAAACTCCGTCATCGGTAATCGCCACTACGCCTTCTTTTTTTAATTGCGCTATATTGGCGAGCTCTCTGCCTATCCGTCCTTTGGTAATGGCGCCTGAGATAAACACGTTTACCCGCGCGGTCTCTTGGATAATCTTTTTTACCAACTTCACATTTTCTGCCGAATCAATTGCGGGGATGGTATTAGGCATAGCTAACACCGAGGTTACGCCGCCTTTTAAACTTGCGTAAGTGCCGGTTTCAATGGTCTCTTTATCCTCCCTGCCAGGCTCCCTTAAATGCACGTGCATATCTACCAGGCCAGGCATGACAATCTTTCCATGGGCATCAATAACCGTATCGGCTTTGGCTTTGATCTCTTTAGCCACCTGAGCAATCTTGCTGCCTTCAACCAGTATATCCAGCACCTGATCAATATTATTTGCCGGATCGATTACCCGCCCGCCCTTAATGAGTATTTTCATTATTCCTATCCCTGGCCTGGGCTACCAGAAATAACACTGCCATCCTTACGGCAATGCCATTGGTAACCTGCTCTAAAATTACCGAATTTTCTCCGTCTGCTACTTCGCTGGACATCTCAATACCGCGGTTGATCGGCCCCGGATGCATAACCACAATATCTTTCTTTGCCTTTGCCAGGCGTTCTTTAGTAATGCCGTAGTTCTGGAAATATTCCATCTGCTTGGGAAACACGTTCTCTTCGTCGCGCTCAAACTGCATGCGCAGGACATTTACCGCATCCGCATCTTTTAGAGCCACATCAATATCGTGCAAGACGCGCACCCCCATCTTTTCGATTGCCGGAGGAATGAGTACCGGCGGAGCGCATACCGTTACTTGAGCTCCTAGTTTGGTAAGGCCCCAGATATTTGAACGCGCCACGCGCGAATGCGCTATATCACCCACGATTGTCACCTTAAGCCCGGCGATTTTCCCCAACTTCTCTTGGAGCGTAAAGATATCTAACAACGCCTGGGTGGGATGTTCGTGCCAGCCGTCCCCGGCATTGACTACGCTTATGTTCACATTGCGCGCCAAGACCACTGCCGCTCCGGAATAGTTATGCCGCATGACGATTATATCGGCCTTTAAGGCCTGAATATTTCTGCCGGTATCGATGAGGGTCTCGCCCTTTTTGACGCTTGAGGTCTCGGAAGCGATATTTATCACATCCGCGGATAAGCGTTTTGCCGCCACCTCAAAAGAAACCCTGGTGCGGGTAGATGGCTCATAAAATAAATTTACTACCGTCTTGCCGCGCAAAGCAGGGACCTTCTTGATTTCGCGGGTAGAGACCTCCTTAAAAGTCTATCCAAGAAACATGATCAACTACCTGATAGGGATTTTTATAGGCCTGCTGTTGCCCATGGGTTGGTTTTTCCTGACCGATTTTTTTGACGATTCCATCTCCGACATTTCCCCCGGCCATCTACTTCCTCAAGCCGCACATCCACAGTTTCGTTCTTGGCAGTAGGGATGTTTTTTCCCACGTAATCCGCGCGAATAGGCAACTCCCGATGCCCGCGATCCACCAACACTGCCAACTGGATGGATTTGGGCCGACCAAAATCGATTAATGCGTCCAGGGCGGCTCTGATCGTCCTACCGGTGAATAAAACATCATCTACCAAAACCACATTTTTATCCGTGATATCAAAATCGATCTCTGTCTTTCGCACCAAAGGCTGTGTGGCAATTAGAGTTAGGTCATCGCGGTATAAGGTTATATCCAGTGCCCCCACGGGAACACCGGGGTTATCAATCTTCTGGACCGCCTCTGCCAGCCGCTGGGCAAGAAAGGCCCCGCGGTTACGAATACCGATCAGACACAGATTTTGCGTACCCTTATTCTTCTCTAGTATCTCATGCGCAATGCGCATAACCGCCCTGCCTATGGCTTCTTTGTCTAAAATTTTAGCTTTCTCTCTCATCGCCGTTCCGGCTTATTACACCCAGCCCAGATCGGATTTGGGCCGGTGTGTTGCTTTGTGCAACAAAAAAGCCCAGCTGTTTTGTTTTCACAACTAGGCTTTGGTATTATAGTTTGGAGGTTCATCGCTTTTCCTTGCCAGCTTCTCAAGAGCCGGCTTAAAGGTTCTTATTACATTAAGTATAACCTCCATAACTCATACTGTCAAGAAATTATTTTGAGCACCAAAATTAAACAAATTTAGCGAAATCCCGCGAAGCGGGATTAATTAAAAGGGGCACCTCGTTGATGGGCCTTTTGGTATTATCGGCTGATAAACCAAGAAGGTGAGAGCGCCCCTTTTATTGTCGTTATCCGAGCTTACTTAAAGCCAGCTGCAATTCATTTACCGGCTTATCCGATTCAAGCAAGGACAGGATTTGTCTAAGCTTGGCATCGGTATCGCAGCAACGTTCTTCTTCCAATCTTAATATATCCACAATACAACTTAGGATTTTATCCACCTGTTCTTGACAATCATCACTTGTGCAACTGACTATCAAATACTCCTTGAGCCTCTGACTGGAAGGAATTATTTCCCCCTGAAGCATCTTTTGGATCTCCTGCCATTCCTTATCCAGGTTGATATTTAAAGTCGATGGTTTTGGAATATTAGATTGGGCCCCGGGACTAACAATTGACTCTGTGGCAATCGGCAGTGCGGTGAAATTGATACCTCCGGTATTGGTAGGAGCGCCTGCGCTATCGGCAGGATTACCGGCTGATAAACCCATGGCAGGCGCTCCTTTTTCTATAGGACTTGCCACATTTATAAGGCTTCGGGTATTGAGTTCAACTGCAAGCGTAATTGCCTCGCGGCTATTTGAAAGCGCCACAAACATCGCCTCGTCCACCAAGAAACGGACCCGCGATTCATCGCCCCACCGACGGTCTACGCTGCTCTCAACCCGGGGTATCTTTAGCTCATTATCAATAACATCCTGATACAAAGCTTCTATTTTAGCGGAATCGCCATCGCTCGGAGAACGGACAATAAAAGCGCGCGCGCCAGTTACATTCTGAACCCCCGCCATCTGTAACGCCCTTTCCAGCGCCCTGCGGGCGAGCCCTCTAGAAACAAAATTGCTGGTATGTATCAGAACGGAATTTCTATTTTCGTTATTAACGATAACGATATAATTAGAGAAACTGGCTCCTTGACTGGGAAGAACCTTACCTTGCCCGCCTGCCACTAAAGTGGCAAAAACCGTATCGCTTTCTTTTAGGCGCTCGGTCTGATTCTCTTCTCCGTACCATAAACGTGATCTGTATTTCTTTGCTAGCGAAAATTCTAGAGAAGAAAAATCGGTTTTTCCGAAAGCAAGTGATTCCGATTCCTTAGCCTGCAAAATCTTGATCCTTTCATCGAGATAACTATTCACAGATTTCTCAAAGGTTTCGATAAAATCGCAGTTGACATTTGGCCAGTCTGCAAAAACCTTTCTGCGCAATTTCGCATGCTGCGAGCGATCCTCTTGAAGCAGGAGCCGTAATTGACCCACATCATCTATGAGATCGAACTGGACCTTGACAAATCTGGCTTTCGGAGTATTTATATTTGCTGCGCTGAATCTATTGATCTGAATCCCCCAGGCCAGAATATGCGCAGCCTTTTCTATAGTAAAACCAAATAATTCCTCGCTGCTCTTTCCTTTAAGCCGCGCTTTCCATTGAATCTCGAGCAACTCATGCTCTATTGCAAATTCTTTGTCCAAATCAATTGGATCCTTTTGCAAAAATAAATATACCGTTATCCCGTCTTGGTCGGCTATATTAAAAGCCCCTGCTACGCCTTTACTCAGCAATAACATGCCTGCCGCGTCTTCGTTATCATAGTCAATGCGCTTGACTATCTTGCCTTCTATCTGCATCTGGGGAGGGCGCGTTTCTTGCAGCCGCTTAGCCGCATACTTAAGAAGCGTATCCTCTTCACCTGGCGCCAGCTCTTCATAACCATCCACGATGTTCTTAAGCGCGCTGGCAGAAGACGCTCTTTTCGCTTGGACTGCCTGATTCGCCGTAACTATTGAAGTAACCAGCGTCTGGATAGTCAAACAGGATGGCAGGTTCCGTGCTTCAAAACCAGGCCGGCTGATATTCACGAAGCGGTAAGAAGAAACATTGCCTCCGGGCAACTGGACGGCAATAAGGATCGGGAATAATTCACCCAGCCTCAATTGCCCTTCTATATCATTTATCCTGCTAAAGTTTATATTCTCTAAAGAAACGATTCTCCCTTCCCTGTCTATAATACCAGCAAGGTATATTTGATCGCTGTCTCTTGTCTTACGGTTAATCTCCTGAATAACCTCGGGAGAAGTTATTGCCCTTACGTTAAAATCAAGCCATCCCCTGCTTTTGTCATTGCACCGGAAGACGCTTGCGGCGCCACTTTTTATTTCCCGGAATAACCCTACGCTAGATAGGCTTGCGGGTTTCAGTTTTCCGAACTCCCGCATCACCACAAAATCCAAGATTCCTGTTACCATGGACTTACCTGTGATTATGCGTACAATGTGATTATCCCCTCCCTCGCCTAAGCTTACTATCCTATCTCCTACCCGAAATCCTGCCGGGGTTTCAATTTTGACTGCTTCCTGCCGCCCAAGCGCGATAGTCAACCTATAGGCAATCTCGCGGGATATATCGGCAAGCCTATCGGATTCTTCTCGCGTTAAGCCGCCTCTCTCTCGAAGATTTCTTAGTAACTCCCTCCATTCCTGCAGCATGTTGCTCTTTATATGCCTATCCCAAGAAATTCCTGCGGTCTCCAGCGCCCCTATCAACTCACTGGTGGAAATATACCCTTCTGGACGGCGGCCATTTTGCCACTCTTCAAAGCTAAAAAATAAAGAGCCGGGCTGTTGGGCTGAAGATATAGATCCCTCTTCTACTACAGACGCTACAACAGCACGCAAGATATTGCTAGCTTCCTCTAATACTTTATCGCCTATGGCTCCGGATAAAGATGTCTCACTTATTAGAAACTCTTTTATTCTGGGCACAGACCTAAAAGCTCTCTTATAATCCGCTTCTTGCCCGCTCTTTGCGCGGGAAACGTCAAACTCGGTGGCAGTATTCAATAGATCCGCGGAATCCTCCCTTGCCTTTTGTGATAAAATGCTTTTGAGGTCCCCCGCATCATTTCCTAATACGTGCCGGATTAACTGTAGCGCCCAAAGAACAATCTCGATCTTTTCCTTCCCATTAATAGAGAGCTGGCTGATGCGGCCTGTAAGTTCTTTAAGTTGTTGTCGGCTAAGCCGCTGGCAGATCTCCATGGCCAGGCTGTGCTCTTGAGTAGAAGCGTCGGCCAGAAGGCCAAAAATAATTTGGCCTTGCACTCCGGGATCCTGCGCGTTAATTTCTCCCGCTTCTAAAATAGCGACTAATGAAATAGCGGCAGACACCGTTGCGGTTGTGCTCCTGCCTCCGGGAACAACCACGCTGTCAATATAAGCAAAACGCAATTCCGGCGCCACCCCTTGTTCGCTTGCGGCCTTCTTCTTGGTGGCGGGAGAAACCGTCCTTAATTCAATCGGGGGAGTTTTTTCTCCGGTAAGTTTCTCATAAAGATCACCTATTGCGGCTCTAATTTCTTTGTCTGCATGGGCAGTGATTGCCCTAAGGAGCCTCGAATCATTATCCTCTCCTTGCTCGACAGGTATATTAAATCTCGTAGCTAGATAACGGATAAAGAGCAGCGCCGACCATCCCGACGCAACTCGAGGCATTTGTTCCCACTGCCCTTCAGGGCCGTTAAAATAGGAGTAATCATTGTTAAAAATTTGATGCAGCCCATACCTCAGGTTTGAAATTACCAGTAGTTCTCCGGTATAGGCGATTAATTCGCTCTTCACTGCCCTTAAGAGATCTTCCTTCTCGCTGCCGGATAATTTCCATAATTCGGAGATCTGATCAAAAACAGCTTTCACATCGGCATCGGTAAAGGCGCGGTCAGGACGCAAATGGTCGGCGACATGCACTAACTCATGGGTAATGGCGATCTCCAACAGCTGCTCTCCAATGCTTTTCTTATCCATCGAGCCGAATGCCTCTTTTAATAGCGCCCTCATTGACTGAGCAAATTTCCCCTCTTGCGGATCGCCTTTCTGGTTAATAATTTCCAGGGCCTGATCGGCTAGAGAAGAAAACCGTGGCCTATTAACTATGATCATATCCCCGACATAAAACGCGCTCCAGGTTTCAGTAGACTTCTGGCGCGCCACAATCTCTTCGGCAAAATACACAGGGATCACCTTTAGACATTAAAGGCCGGCCTCTTATCTTCAATCTGCACTGTCACATAAAAACCACGCTGCAATAAATATGACGCGTTAAATTGGTACCAATAATTATTCACATCATCAATAAATGCCCCTCTTTTAAGTACGCTCACGGTGGCGTTAATTACCGCTTTTAATTCTGGCCCTATTGAATCTGCTTCGCGATTTAACCGTGAAACAACCAGTTCCTCTTCTTGGCTTAAGCTTGATTGAAACGGATTGCCGAGGCTAATTTTCCCTATCTCTTGAGTAAAGGTATCTTTAAAAAATGCTCCTAAGGCAGCTGGCGCATTCTTATCTTCTCCCGCGGTAGGAGACTCTCCGGCAATAATGCGTTTTATTGCCACTGGGAGCAGTGCCAAAGCCGGTAAGAAGCTACGCCGGCTCATCCCTTCCATTGAGCGATCCACTCCTAGCTCTTTATGCGCTACCTGACGGTCTTTATCGCTTTGCCGGATTAAACCCTTGACATTTTTAAGCAACCCCTCCAGCATCATGGGAATTTCTTCGGCAGGAACACCTCTACGCTCCAACCAATCAGCCATAGCTTCATGCATAAGCACGTTTAATTTAGAATTATACGAGTCTTTATTTAGGCTTATGTCATCGGTTAGGTCGCGCCAATAATAATCAACTATAAGGACCTGGTTGCCATTGCGGATAACATTATGGCCCGGGGAAAAAGCCTGCATCCGGCCTTCAGAGATAAGCCGGACCTCGGGCACCCGGAAAGCCAGGCCAGAGGAACGATTAGGGCCCATCTTTTGATCCTGCAAGATGACAAGGTGCTCTTGGGCAATTGCTTGAGGCTTACCGTCTTTCCAGGCAAGCTTGAATGCTGCGTCAAAAATCTGCGGGATAAGTTTTGATGCCTGACTAATCGCATCTTGGGCAATGATCTGTGTCTCTTTTGGAGTAGGCGCCTCCGAACTGAGCGTGTCCACGCCATGTTCGAGCGCATCCCGGAAAAGGCTCTGAAATTCGCGCGCGGAGAGCGGTATATTCTTCTCTTTCCTGATCTTCTCTAATAAATGCAGCTGATAAAGATGGGCTAATTCGTGCCCATCCACATCCGGCTCACGATTCAAGAACCATTCAATCACAAAAGGTGCCGCAAGGGCAAAAGGAACCGCAGCCCAGAATACTACCGTACTGCCGGATATGAGCGCGCCCAACGCGCCAATGCCAAGCCAACTGATAGCCTGGCTTTGGTAAACCCGGTCTCTAGGATAATATATCATCCCGGTCATATTACCTTCTTTATCGTAACGGGCATCCGCGACCGGGCCTTCGTATTGGGCTAACCAATGGAAGAGCTCTGAGAACACGATCTTAACCGTGCTAAAGAAAAGGGTAAAATCCCTGCGCACAAGCGCTGCGGCGCATTGACGGAGGCCGAGCAGTATAATCGTTGCTTCTTTTTTATTAAAATCGATCAAGGAAAAAGGCTCTTTGGTGATGGGAACGCCCGCTTGCCTGGCAATGAACCCGCGGAAGGCCTCATTTCTTTCTGCCCTAGCTTCAGTTGCGGCATCATTCTGCAGTGCTACGAGAGAAGAGGTATCCCATTGAGCAACATTGCCTTCAAAACCGCGGTCTGCGACAGGCTGTGTGCTTCCGGCTGCCGGTTGCGGCATAATCCGGTTCTTTTCTGTATTCTCTAGTTTCATCGCGGGTTCTGAATTCTGTATCACTAAGGGGGACCTGCCGCGGGGGTTCAAAGCCAAGGACTCATCTCGCGCCTCGCTTAGCGTCGGCATAGGAAGCCCGGAGCTCGGCTCCGGAGCTGGAGCAGGAGTTAAACTAACCTCCTTGAGGTTAAGGCCAACCAGGATTTCTTCAAAATACTGCTTAAGGTCCTGCCACAACGCCTCCTGTAACTCCTGCTGGCCATCCGCTGATATGGTCCTATTGCCTGCGAGGAAAACCACTATATCCTTTACTCCCGGGCGCATGCGCAATGCAACTGCCTCCCATTCCCTGACGCCCTCTTTGTATATCTGCACAATACCGTTATCGTCACTGTCGATTAAATTTAAGCCAAGCAGTTCTATAGCGCGCGCAACCTTTTCTTCGGTCGCATCTACCAGTAGGCCGCCTAACACCTGCCGCGTGCGCCCGAAGATCCGCATAAGCTCTTCCTGATTTTTTTTCTCCGCAAGCCTGAACTCAAATTCTTCAATAGCGGCATTAACCGCCTCCAGCAAAGACTCTGCCGGCCGCTTGACATCGAAATAACCATCCAGCTGGTAGTGCTCCAGATCTCGCGTCAGTATGTCCTGTACGAGCTGCTCGTCCTTCTCGATATTAACAGGAACTATATCCATATTATCATCGCTGCCGCTGATAAGTTTATCGTATAATTTTCCTATTGCTATGGTGTTTAGCCCAAGAATGTTAAATAGATGGGCCACTTGCAGGCGCTCAGGCGCTACGCCGGCCAAAGCAAGGTTTATGCGCTTGTGCGCCTGGATCGCGCCAAGCAGGGCATTAGCGATGATACGTTCAAACAATGGCGTACCGGCAACAGCCGATTCTCTCATTTCCTGCGTAAACTGACTTTGGCAATATCCCTTTAGATCCTGCAGCATGTCTTCGCGCAATGGCCCGAGCACATCCGTTGATTCTTGAGAAATGAGCTCCTGTATCGGCCGGGACTGAATATACTTGTCAACAAATCCTTCCACTTGGCCCCTGATAGCCTCCCAGGCATCTCCGCCGGTGGGCGAACCATTTTTCATCCAGATATCAATTAACCCCCGCTCTGGCTCATCCGAATCCCAATCTGCTCCGGTAATCAGGCCTGTCCAGAGAATATCAGCGTAACTCAACCAGTGGGGCGCAACTAACTTATTGTTGCTCAACCGCGGGAACACCTCCCGCAACCTTTGGCTGTCCTGGGCGCGGGCATGGCTGACCATGAAGCTAACTAACATCTGTTTGGGTAATTTATTCAGGTCAATCCGGATCTCCCTGGCAGGCTGGCCCGACTTTTGGGCGCGCTCCTCTGTTTGCGCT
>JAPLLP010000255.1:14898-20295 GCA_026387515.1 Candidatus Omnitrophota bacterium
CTGATACTTCGGCGGTGCAGTTTGCGCCCCTGCCCCCAGAGCGATAACAGACAGCTCATCTTCTCCCGCACTCAGATTAATATCATTATCTACCACCTGTTCTGGTATCTGGTGTTTGGATGTCTTTCCTGCAAAGAGGGATGCAACTGAAGGGGCCTGGGTATGCCAGAGGTCAGAGATCTGCTGGGTGGTGAGGTTGTTAAGGTTAGTTCCGTCTATTGTAACATCTCTTTGTATGGGCTTGTCTTTATAGGCAATCATCAAGGAGCGCATCATCTCCGGAAGGAAGGGCTGGTTGAGGTTGCTTCTAGCTCTATGTAGGCGCTCTTCTGCCTGTGGCTGGGTAAGGGTTCCTTTTTGTAGCTGGTCTTGGAGATAAGCCTGGTAATTGGCGATATCTAATTCAGTGATGGCCAGGGCGTTTTGCAGTTTTAGCCATCTGTCCATTTCATAGGCTTCGTGGGATTGCAGGGTTTGGTTAGCCTGATACTCGGCATCCACATACATTACCGGCTCTCCGTAGAACTGGCCTACTCCGATATGCCCGAATTGGCCGGTTTCATCAAAGAGCCCTTTGATGGGGATGGTTATCTGCCCCTTAGCATTACGGTATTTATCCTTTAGCTCCTGCTGCGCTTGGGGGCTTAAACCTGTAAACCCCTTTAAATCTTCCGGGATTTGCCCTTGGATGTAGTTATTCACAACGTCATGAGATTCCTTGGCTTCATCTGCGGCAGCGAGGTTGAGATCAGCTTCCGCAACCTCCCTTTCACGACTATGCGTAACAAAGAAGTCATCCAAGGCTTGCCGGGCAGCGTCAGATAAAGTTTTATCTTGCCGCAGAGTAGCAAGTAACCGCAGGAAACCTGCGATACTGCCTTCTTTTTGGAAACGCTCATACACCTGCTGCGGTGCTGCTTTAGGTTCAACCAAAGAATTCACTAAACCTATCAAAACTCTATCTGCCTCACCTTTTACTTCCTGCAGCGTTGTCTGGCTTCCTGCTGGCGGCATAGACGGTTTATTTTTATCCTGGACCTCTTTACGGCTTACTCCCTGCCGGATGAAAAATTTTTCAAAGGTAATCTCCTCGCCATTCCTATTTACCACGCGCAGGTTCTCACGGTTAGGATGTAAGCAAAAAAGTTCATCTATCTGCCCATCCGAGATATCGCAATTCACAAGCCGCAGCTCGCACAGTTTCGGCGATTTAGCTAACGGCAAGATATCACTGACCTTGGTATCGGAAAGGTCAAGGTGGGTTAAACACTTTATCCCCATAGCCGGCAAGAATCCCACTCCTGAAACAACAGTCTTGCTCAAGTCAAGACTAATATGATCACCTAAGTTATCCCCCGTGAAACAAGTGGGGTTTTTATCTAAGTTTTCGCTTTCAAGGAACTTTTTGACTGCCTGAAATTGCTCAGCGATGCTCAACTCCGCAGGCTTGGTTTCGTATTCTCTCAGGAAATCTTCATAGGTGTATTTACGCCAAGCCATTTCTCCATAAAAAGCAGTCCCTCTTTCCAGGTAAACAGTAAGTTTTTCGCGTTGAGGATGCAGGCGGAATAATTCATAGATATCCTCCGGCTCAAAATTTTGGCCAGTTGACCCCCAGCAGGTTATTTCCAGCTCCCTCAGGCTGGGCATCTCCGCCAGTATGCGGATATCAAAAAAACTGGGAGAATCAAGCTCTAGCCTTCTCACCTGTTTTAGTTCGGGAAGGAAGTCGAAAACATACTTTGGCATACTTGACCACATTTCACGCGACAGTCTTAACTCTTTCAAGCCGCTCAACCCCGTTAATGCCGTTAAATCAGTGGCTGGGTTATTAAAACAGGTAAAACCCATGGAAAATTCTTCGCTTTGGGCATCTTGGTACATATATTGCGCTCGTTCTTCCTGATTATTAATCTTTAAGAAATCCCGGGCCTTTTCCAATTGCTGGGCAAAAGGCAACTGCGCGGAAGCCGGCCTATAATGTTCGGGGAGATTATTGTATGAATACACTTGGAAGCCTTTTTTAATCTGAAGGACCTTGCGGTTGGGATGATCGGCTAAGCATTGGTAGATTTGCCCCTCAGTAATTGCCGTGCCATCAAGATTAAGAAAGGTAAGCTTCTTTAATTTATCCGGGACGCCCAAATGAGTAATCCCGCAAAAGGATAAGTCCAAAGATATGGTTTCTTTTTGTAGATCAACGACTAGGCAGCTCTCTGGCAGACGATAACGTGCCAGCAGCAATTTCGCCTCAATAACTTGAGTTTGAAAAGTAAATACCGGCGGCATTCTTCGGCTTCTGCTCTGATAGGGAAGTTCATAAAGGCCACCGCTGATCAGCTTGCCGTCCTTATTCTGTACGCGCAGGTAATCCCGGTTAGGGTGATATTGAAAAAGGGCGTAAATCTGAAAATCGCTGATTTTGGTTCCTGTTAAGTTCAAATCGCATAAACAGGTTAGGCCTGTGAGCTCTGAGATTTCGCTTATCCTGTCCAATCCGCTTAAGTCTACGGATAATCTCCAGGAGACATCTGCATGCGTTGTTACCCTTTGTTCCACATCAGCATAACCATAACGCCGGAGAAAATCTTTGGCCAATTCTATCTCATCCTTAACTATTAACGAGAGGTCTTTTTCTTTGGTTTTTGACCGCGGCTTGAACGTATCCTGTTGCCGTATAATGGCAGATTTAAATGCCCCGTATAAATATATATCTTCGATTTTCTTTTGCAGCTCCTGCAAGGAGAAATACTCGTAGTCTTCTCTGCGTTTATGTAAACTTAGGTCTTCGCGGACTTTCTCCGGAGAGATATCTTTGGCCTCCTGTAAGATACGTTTTAAGTCCGAAAGGGTACGTATGCCCGAGACATAAGATTTCTCGGAAGTATACGCGGTTACCTGAAATCCCCGGGCAAAAAGGAAGAGAAAAAATTCCTCCAGAATGATATTCCACTCCGCAGGGCTGGCCAAGCCGGAAAGAACAAGTTCTTTGGGCGTTTTTTCTTCAATCCCGCCGGTGCGGTAAAAGGCCGCGGCCGGGTTGCCGCTAAAGAACCTTTTTTCATCCAATGCCCCTTCCTGACCATACCTTCTTTCTACGCTCATCTTAGTTTTAAAAAATTCGGCAATAGCTTCTTCAATCAGCCCCTTTTGCTGGCGGGTAATATCTGTTAAGGGTACTCGCGGCGTGAAGGCCTCGCTTACCGCTAAATTCCTGCGTTCTGGCTGGGGCAGCGTGGGAGTGATGATTACCGGGTTAGAAGCAAAATCTTCGGCATGCGCGCTAGCCGCTGGATAGCGCACCCCAATTTGCGCTTGAGAAAGGTTTAAGGCGACAAACTCCAGCTTCAGTCCTAATGCTGAAAGTACCTGCGGATTAATCATCAGCCATTGCTTTAAGGCTTCGGGGACCCAGACATCCTGCCCTTTACTCGCTTGAGAGGCCGGTTTACCTTCTACCCCTGGCACTTGCGACCCTGTGGAGACTACCTCAGGAATAGTTTTCCTAAAGAGCGCTTGGCGGTAGCGAGAATCCCACATTGCCCTGAGCAGTATCCCTGCCAGCTGGCGGTAAATCGGAAAGGAAATCCACAACAATTTTATTTTCCTTCCCCATTGCGCATATTCTTCTTGCGCCCTTTCTGTAAAGGCCTGCCTCTGAACTTGTGCCTCTGTGCCTGTGCCTTGCCTTCTGGCTATTTCTCTGTTTATGCGGGCGGCAATACGTTCCCGGTGCAAATTTAATTTTCTATCGTTAAGTTGATTCAACCGCCCAACTAATGAAGCCTGATGCGTCCTTTCCTCTAATTGCGCAGCCATTTCCTGCAGCCGTTCGGTTGAAAGCTGCTGCGCTTGCAGCAAATCTTCGGCCATCAAATCAAATTCTCTTTGCACCTGCTGCTTCGATTCTGCCAAGGCCCTCTTTTTTTCTTCTTTTAGCAATCGCTCCCTTTCTCTTGTCGGTATTTTTTTGACTGCCGCGCTTTTCGGCTGCGTTATGGACAAAGCTTGCTTTTCAGGCGGGGGTGCGACCTGCGGGACATATTCTGCCTTCTCCAGCCGTGCTGTAGCCTGCTGTATGGCAACTTTTTGTTCTTCTGGCGTTGGCTCCGGGGGACGGGGTTTTTCTTCTTTCTTGCGGGGCATAAACTTAATTTCCAGATAATCTGTTTTGATCTCCTGTAATAGCATAAGCGCTTGATACTGTTTAAACTGGATTTCTTCCTCTCCCAGGTTTTCCGGAACAGCTTCGTATATTTTTTGGGCAGCGGTTAAATGACGCAGGGCATACTCGGCAATATTCACCGGAAAGAACCCCTGTATTGCCACGGCTAACTCGGTTACCTGTTCTTGCGTAATCAGGCCCTTGGCAAAAGAAGAAAGCAGGAATTTAAAGATGTCCTCGGGAGTAGACTTTAAAAGATGCTCTATGTCTAATTCTGCTACTGCCTTAATGAACCCTTTTTCTTGCTCGCTTACCACATCCAAATTAATATAAGGAAAATGGTGTTTCATGGCATGCTCCATACGCTTATCCTCAAGCCAAATATATAACCAGTAAAAAGGATCTCCTTCCCCGGGGGCAAGCCCATCCAGATCTCGGGTAAAGCGGCCATGCCCGGCTTCATGGTCAAGGATATCGAGCTGATAGGCAAGTGTAGTTTTAGTGCTGAGGGCAATGGTACCATCGCTATGCATGGCCCCGCCTTGCCGGGTTACCGCATCAAAGGCAATGCGCACTGGCCGGCCCATAAGAAAACTACCGATAAGCTCAAAAAGCGCTTTATTGTCCACCGCCCTGTTTTCCTGAAACTCTTGCAATTCTTTTTCCAAGGGATACTTCTTCCCTTTTAAAACCTGTTTCAAATAGAACGCGCCGTAAACCTCCTGTACTGCCTGCTCAAGATTCTTTCCTTGTTGCAATAGCCCCAAGGCATTCTCCAGTTCGCGGGTAGTCGGCTTCTGATTCGGCTTTTTTATCTCCTGGCGTATCCAGGCATGCAGGTTAACCAGCGATATCGCGGTATCTTCCGCTACACTGCCGCGCTTAGCGAGCGCGAATTCCTTTAATTCATCCTGAGTATAATCCGCGATCCTCTGATAAATAACCCGGTTCTGCAGGGCGCTGGAGAGTTTCTCCCTACCGCTAAAATCCAAGGTATTCATAGTGGCAAAAATACAGAATCCCGGGTTGACATCTTGCCCGGCGCTGCGTCCGGTAAGCACATCATTAAGCCTGCCTTCCAAGAATGCCGTAGGCAAAAGGTTCATCTCGCTGATGATAACCATTGCGCCTTCCCGTTTGGCTTTAGCAATGGCGTCAATAATCTCATCTAGGCGGCTAGAAGCAGTAAGATAATAAAATTTGTTTATTCCTTTTGTCTCTGGCGGGGCCTC
>JAPLLP010000277.1 GCA_026387515.1 Candidatus Omnitrophota bacterium
AAGGAGTTAAAATCCCGCGCGGAATTATTGGTGGCAAACCTTTTAGCCGAGGAGGCAGGAAGCTTCATCTCCTCGCAGGAGGTGCGCCGGAAGATGGTAAAAGAGATCATTGAAGAGGCCTTGGGGCTAGGCCCTTTAGAAGACTTATTGGCGGATGAGGATATTACCGACATCATGGTCAATAATAAAAACGAGGTTTTTGTCGAGCGACACGGAAAGATAGAACTGACCAGCAAGAAGTTCATCTCTAACGAGCAGGTGAAGATAATTATCGAACGCATCATCGCCCCCATCGGAAGGCGCATAGACGAATCCGTTCCCATGGTGGACGCCCGCCTGCCGGATGGCTCGCGCGTCAACGCTATTATACATCCGCTTGCCTTGACCGGGCCGGCACTGACTATCAGGAAATTCCGCAAAGAGAGGTTTACCATCGATGAACTGGTGGCGATTAATACCTTGAGCGGGCCGATGGCGGATTTTATCAAGGCCTGCGTAGTTTCACGCAAGAATACTATTGTTTCGGGAGGGACCGGTTCAGGAAAAACCACCGTTTTAAATGTCTTATCAGGGTTTATCCCGGAAACCGAACGCATTATCACTATTGAAGACGCGGCAGAACTTAAACTGCACCAGGCCCACTGGGTAAGGCTGGAGGCGCGCATGCCGAACATCGAAGGCAAGGGCGCTATTACCGTCAGGGACCTTTTCCGTAATACCCTGAGGATGCGTCCAGACAGGATAATCATCGGCGAGTGCCGCGGCATCGAGACGCTGGATATGCTCCAGGCCATGAACACCGGACACGACGGCTCCATGACCACTATCCACGCCAATTCTACTCATGACGTCCTGGCGCGCCTTGATTCCATGATCTTGATGGCCGGTATCGAGCTGCCTATCAGGGCCATCCGCGAAATGATCGCTTCGGCCGTGGATGTAATTGTGCATACCGTTAGGCTTACTGACGGCTCCCGCAAGATCACTCAGGTAACCGAGATCGCCGGCATGAGGGATGAATTACACATTGATTTAAAAGATATATTCAGTTTTAAACAGACCGGAGTAGATAAAAAAGGCAACGCCCTGGGGAATTTCCAGGCCACAGGCTATGTGCCTTCCTTTGCCGAAGAGATCAGGGTAAAAGGAATATACTTGCCCGATAATATTTTTACACCCCCTTCCTCTTAAAGCGTGAAAATAATTAATCTCACCAAAAATACCGTATTATCAGAGAACGCCACTATTGCCGATACCCCTTTAAGCCGCACAAAGGGTTTGTTGGGAAGAAAAGGGCTTTTACCTCAAGAGGCGCTGGTGCTTAAGCCCTGCAATTCTATCCATACCCTTTTCATGCAATTTCCCATTGATGTGCTATTTGTTGACCGCGAATTTAAAGTAGTTGCCGCTATCCCCGCGCTAAAACCCTATAGGTTAAGCAAAATTTATTTTTCCGCCAGCTTCGCAATCGAATTCTCAACAGGAATTATTGCCTCTAGCCGCACCTCCTTCGGCGATACCTTGTGTTTTGAATAAGGCAACATAAAACAACTTTTATTGACAGGCCGTGGTTTTAGTAGTATATTAAAACTGAATCGATAATGTCCAATCTGTGAAAAAATGGGCGTAATCTATAAACTAAAACCCGCTATTACCAATTTTATCTTAACCACCCGTAAGAATAACTCCCACCTGGGCTGCCGCGCCATAGCTGCGCTTGTAGAAAAAAAATACAAGACACATGTTTCTAAATCCAGCGTCAATGATGTGCTTAAATCTACCGGGTTAAGTATGCCCGTGGGCAGGAGGCACAAGGCCAGGCGTAACGAGGTGTTCGGCCGTGGCCTAGGTGCAATTCTGCTTAAATGCGCCGACTTCTGTTTAGGCGGCACAGAGTTTCTTTCCGAGGCAATTAAAAAGAAGAGCAGCCTTGCCTTAACCGATATCAGGGCAGGCCTGGAATACCTGTTATACTCGCATTTATTTAACGTCTCTTGCCTGCCGCAGCCGGATTGCGGCCTGTGGTCTTTAATTAATTGCCCGCCGCAAGAAGACGGCGTTATTTCTTTTGCCCAGGATCTCAAAGAAAAAGGCGCCTTGCCTTCGGATGCGACCCAGGGCCTATTTGCTTGTGTCAGGCCGGTGCGTTGCCTGAGGGTTGCTTTGTCCGACTCAAGCAGCATTTATATCGACGGGCAATTGCATACTGTCTGGTCACAGCCAAAAATACCTTATCGGCTCTCAACTACCATTTCTCAGGCCAAGTCGCTTGTCTATGATTATGCGCAGAAAGGATCACCCTTAGTTTTTTTTATGGCACCGGGTTACGATGCTCCCACAAATGAATTCTTTAGTTTTTTAAAAAGCAGTGTTGCCTCAGGGAATAAGATCTCATCTTTTGCCTTGCTTGACAGTAACCAGCAAGAAATAGAAGTGATAAAGGCCTCCCCCGGGAATAAAGATTATTTTTTGTTTGGGCTCTGGCCCTGGCAATTTCCCTCCTATCGTAAAATAAAGCTATGCGGAGATTTTAAATCTTTTTATTTTGACGCCTTAAAAGAGAACTGCTACATTGCCCCGGTAGAGGTAGAATTATTTCAAGATCCCAAGGAAGAAATGATTACCCTTAAGGGGTGCGCCTTAAAGACTATTCTGAATGAAGAAATAAGGTTAGTCGTTTTAACTAATCATAGATTGGACATTTCCAGTTTGGACAATTTTATGCGTATTTATCTGGAAAATTGGCCAAACTTGGAACCCACTTTTCAAGACTTGAGCCGTAAGATCGAACTAAAGGACCAAAGTAAGGGCCTGGAAGAAGAATTGCGTGCGTTTTTGCGCCCGGAGAATTTTGCCTTAGAAGAGCTGCTTAAAAATTATCTTGAAGCCTTAAATATTTTTAGCGTGTTTTATTTCTTCCCACCCACCTACCACGAGGGTACTTTATCGAGCATGAAAGAGCGTTTTTATGGCCTAAACGCCGCTATTAAGTCTCAAAAAGGCTACTCCAGGGTTACATTTGAGCTCCCCGAAGATTATCCTTTTCGAAAAGAATTGGCAGCGGTTTCTGCTATACAATAAAATAGCCTTGACAGCGCTATATTTAAATGTTATATTTTGAGCGGAAATGAAAGCCCGAAAAGGGGCAGGCGGCAACGAAAAGGCAAATCCACTCTGGAGGGGGTGGAGGCGCAAAGCCACGGAACGATGCTCGCCCAAATGCAATTTTAAATTTTACTTCTCTTATTGGGTCGATAAGCGAGGACGTTAGCCGGGTTACCGAAAGCCGAAAGCAAATTGGTAACGCGGCTTATTTTTTTTGAGGAGTTTCTAATGAGATTAAAAAAGAATTTAAAATCTTCTGCACAGGTCATAACCGAATATGTGGTTATATTCGCGGTTTTGTTAGTCGGGATGGTCTTGGTTTATGGAGGTTTCAATCCTGGATATGAAACCAGTCTTAATGCGGCAGGTAAGGTAGGGCGGCCGGTGATGAAATTAACCCAGGTTTTTCGGGTTGCTACCAATAACGCCCTTAGTCACTTTGTTAATTGGAGATAAGATGGAGAAGAGGGGCATGATAACTCTGGAGGCGTGCGTGTTAACTGTCTTGGTAGCATTGTCGCTTTTGGCCTCGGAAAAGTATTTCCGGGGCGCGCTCCAGGGTAATTGGCGGGGCAATACCGATAGCTTTTCCGATGAGCAGTACAATCCTTCTGATGACGAAGAGCTTGACACCGGCTCAAGCAGTG
>JAPLLP010000158.1 GCA_026387515.1 Candidatus Omnitrophota bacterium
ACATAATAAAAGCGGCTAAACCACGCAATAACATCGGGGCTACAGAATAATCGTAGACCGGTATATGCACCACGCGCTCGCGTAACTCTTGCGCTTTCTCCTTTGCCCCGTGGGAACGAGCTTTTACCCTATCAGCCACTTCCTTTTCAAATGGCCTACCTCCGGTAATTAAGGTGACCATGGCCTTGATAAATAAAGCGCGCAGCCTGGGATCCTCTAGAATCATCATCAATGCTTCAGCGCATTTATAGTTTACCAACCTTCTAAATACCCCCAGAAGCGGATTGGGCAGTATCTCCAGATTAAACTGCTTGAGCCAGTCAAAAAGTTCCTGGAGCTGATGGTCAAATATCTCCTCTAATTCTTCAATAAAATCTCTTTTAAGCTCGGCTTCCTGCTTAAGGACAGCGAAAAATCCGCTAAAATCATCGTTATCCACGCCAGCCAATTCCATATACTTTCTGATACAATACCTTAATCTCGGGCTTTGCCAAGAATAAGGATGAACACCATTGGTGGTCCAGTATTTATCCGTATCCTCTTCGCGCGGATAAACCTTATCGGCATAGTCTTTGAATAACCCTAACCTGAGGTTGCGGGTGGCTTTTTTGGAGACCCCGAAAATCATATCTGCCCGAGCCGCGGATAAATGCGCCAGGCTGATGTTGCCAAACTTGGCAATAAGCTGGCCATATTCCGGCTTAATATGCCATTTGAGGTATAGATCATGCCCCTTCGGGAATGTTTTGACCGCGGCATTTACCGGGGCATGATTAATATGCACCACTAAAGGATCCACAAAATCACTATCGTTGGCAAATTCATCATCGCATACATCCGGTACGTTCAAGGCGGTATACATCTCATTACCTACCAGGATAAATTTATCCTTTACCTGATGCTGGCTTTTTAAATGTTTTAAGTGTGTTAAATAGGCCAAACGGTAAAGTGCCATCTGCCTGGCCTGTTCAAATAAATTTTCCGGATATAATTCATCGGCGATATACTTCCTCTCTCTTCCTGAAGTAAAACCATTATCCAGCATATAATAAATCCGGGCCCCGTTATCCAAGGTAAAGCTGTAATAATGGACTTTTATTTTCTCGGCTATGCCCCAGTCTTTAGAAAGGTCGAATTCGCGCTCTATGCCAGTATCCTCAAGGCAGGCAAGTAATGCCTCCAAGGCCTCGGGATGGATAACACTATCTACTCCATCAGGGCTATGCACCAAACTGCGGTAAATCCACATATAGCAGATGGCGTCCATGCCATTATCTTTCCAGCCGCGCAAGAGATCCGGCATCAACGCGCCTAATCCGCCGGCGCTGTTTGACTGCGCCAGTAGGCTAACAATAGAATCAACCTGCCCAGGATCTTTTTGTTTTTCTTCCAGCTTCCTACGCACCTCACCTAATAACTCGTGCGGATAGGCCATCTCCATCTGTGTGGAGACCAGCGTTCTTTCTGCAACATCAGGGGCATTCATCTGGGCAAAAAGCGAGGTCTTGTTTATCTGTTGGAATTCATTGGATAAGGCTTCAATGGGCGAGCGCAAAACGCGAAAAATAGAATTTATGTTCCAGCCTTTATCAGGCGCGTACCTATATTCGCGCGCCAAACCCAAGATGTGCAACCATTGCTCGCCCTTCATCCCGCAGATATTTTGCGAAAGTACCTCAATAACCGCATCTAAGACTTGTCTATTTTTATAATCTAGAAGGTTTTCCAGGCTGTCGCGCAAAGCTGCCCCTTCTTGTAATCTATGACTTATATGGGAAACCAGCTCGTGGTGGAATAAAAAGAATCGGAAGAGTTTCATTTTTTGCTGTTCTGCCGCACCCGGGGGATTGCGTAGGGAAGAATAGGTAAAGCGCACCCCGCCTGTTGCAATATCGGATTTACCTATTGACTGGCTGGAATCAATTTGGGGGGTCAACATTACTTCCATATCAGTAGGAGAAGCAACTTCAAAATTAGCCAGCCATTCCCGCCTCTCTTCTGCCAGGGTCTTGAGCCTTACC
>JAPLLP010000267.1:0-965 GCA_026387515.1 Candidatus Omnitrophota bacterium
CAGTTGAATAAACTTATTGACGTGGTCACGGTTACCGATTTTACCAAAAAAGAACATGTGGATCGGGAATTGGTCCTGGTTAAGGTGGGTTGTGTTTTAAAAGAGAAGGCTAAGCTCGAGGGGCTTTTGCATAAATATGTGGCTAAATTAATCCAGCATAAGACTAACACGGCGATTATCGAAGCCGTGGGAGACCAGGAGCAGATCAAACAGCTGCTTGAAGGTTTGAAGAGTTTCGAGATCAAGGAATTAGTGCGAAGCGGAAGATTAGCATTAGCACAATAGGGGGGAGTAAAATGGCAAAGATTTATTATGACAACGACGCGGATATAGGGTTATTAAAAGACAAGACAGTGGCGATCATTGGTTATGGCATCCAGGGTCGCGGTCAGGCCTTGTGTTTGAGGGATTCAGGGGTGCGGGTAGTGGTTTCCGAGCTTACCGGGACGCCAAATTTCGAACAGGCTAAAAAAGACGGTTTTATCCCGGTTTCAGTGGAGGAGGCAGCGCGGGCAGGAGACATTATTCAGATCCTTACCCAGGATCATGTCCAGGCCAAGGTCTATAAGGAAAATATCAAGCCCAATCTAAAAAAAGGTAAAGCCCTTTGTTTTTCGCATGGTTTTAATATCCGTTTTAAACAGATCAAGCCGCCCAAAAATGTGGATGTTTTTATGATTGCGCCCAAAGGCCCGGGGGCATTGGTGCGTAGGATGTATGAAGAGGGCAAGGGTGTGCCTTCGCTAGTGGCGATTTTTCAGGATTCAACCGGACAGGCAAAGCAGTTGGCCCTGGCCTATGCCAAAGCAATCGGCGCTACGCGTGCCGGAGTAATTGAGACTACCTTTGACGAAGAGACAGAGACTGATCTTTTTGGAGAGCAGGCGGTCCTCTGCGGCGGAGTGACTGAATTGATCAAGGCGGGATTTGATACCCTGGTTGAAGCAGGTTTTCAACCGGAGATC
>JAPLLP010000267.1:987-10522 GCA_026387515.1 Candidatus Omnitrophota bacterium
ATCGCTTATTTTGAGGTATTGCATGAGCTCAAGCTTATTACTGATTTGATCCAGGAAACCGGCATTAGCGGCATGCGCAGACGAGTCTCCAACACTGCCTGTTATGGGGACCTTACCCGCGGCCCGATGATTATTACAGCAAAGACACGCAAAACCATGCAGAAGATTCTTAAAGAAATCAAAAGCGGAAAGTTCGCCCGGGAATGGATCAGGGAGAATGAGACCGGCAGGCAGCAATTCAATAGCTTGCTTAAGGCAGGCGATGAACACAAGATAGAGAAAGTAGGGCAACAATTGAGAGAGATGATGCCCTGGATGAAGAAATAATATGGAAAAGCTGATCATATTTGACACTACGCTACGCGACGGAGAGCAGGCGCCGGGAGCGAGTTTGAATCCGGCGGAGAAATTAGAAGTTGCCCGCGCCCTTTGTGACTTAGGGGTGGATGTGATTGAGGCGGGTTTTCCTATCTCAAGCCAGGGTGACCTTGAATCCGTTAAACAGATCGCCCGGAGCCTTAAAGGGCCGGTGGTCTGCGGCCTGGCCCGCGCCATAAAAGCGGATATTGATGCCGCAAGCGAGGGGGTTAAATATGCCAAGCGCCCGCGTATCCATGTGTTTCTGGCTACCTCGAAGATACACATGCAATACAAACTTAAAAAAGCCGAGGATGAGATCCTGCGCCTGGCTGTTGAGTCGGTTTCTTACGCAAAAAAATCCTGCGTCGATATAGAGTTTTCTCCGGAGGACGCTTCGCGTACTGAACCGCGCTTTTTGTTCAAGGTGGTTGAGTCTGTGATAGGGGCTGGCGCGACAACCGTGAATATACCTGATACCGTCGGTTATGCCGATCCTCAGGAGTACGCAAATCTGATCCGGCTTATCAAAGAGAATGTCCCGAATATCGATAAAGCGGTTATCTCAGTTCATTGTCACAATGATCTGGGTTTGGCAGTAGCTAATTCTCTGGCCGCGGTGAGAAACGGCGCGCGTCAGGTAGAATGCACCATAAACGGCATCGGAGAGCGCGCCGGCAATGCTTCCATGGAAGAGATCGTCATGGCTATTAAAACGCGCAAGGATATCTTTGCCGGCATCGAGACCGGTATTGATACTCGCCAGATCTATAAGACCTCGCGACTGGTGAGTAAGCTCACCGGTTTTGTGGTGGCCCCGAATAAGGCGATCGTAGGCGGTAATGCCTTCAGGCATGAATCCGGGATCCATCAGGATGGGATATTAAAGGAACGTTCTACCTATGAGATCATGAGGCCGGAAGACGTAGGGTTCACCGGCACCGGGATCGTCCTGGGAAAACATTCGGGAAGGCACGCCTTAAGCGAACGGTTGAAGGAATTAGGTTTTAAATTAAGCGACACAGAGCTGGATAAGATAACAGTGCGTTTTAAGGCCCTGGCTGATAAAAAGAAGACCATCTTCGACGACGACCTGATTTCTATAGTCGAGGATGAGATCAAGCTGGTCAAGCCTGTCTTTAGGCTAGAGGCCTTCGAGATAAATTCAGGCACCAAGATCACGCCCAGCGCCACCGTAAATTGAAGATTCAAGAATAAGATCCTGGCCGCAACCTCTTCCGGCGATGGGCCCGTAGATGCCTGCTATAAGGCGATCGATAAGATTACCGGCATCAAGGGTGAATTGCAGGATTATCGTATCGAGGCGGTGACACAGGGAAAAGACGCTCTCGGTGAGGTAGGCCTGAAATTGAAGGCCAAGGGTAAGGTGGTCAGCGCCCACGGTTCTTCAACTGATATCGTCGAGGCGTCTATAAGGGCGTATTTAAATGCCCTGAATAAAATCGAAAGCCTCTAAGTGGAGCCCAAAATCTACGGAGTCCTAGGGTATCCTGTCAAGCATAGTTTCTCTCCCGCCATGCACAACGCTGCCTTCCGTCAGCTCCATATTGATGCCGAATACCGATACTTCGAAAAAAAACCCGAAGACTTAGATTCTTTTATGTCTTCGTTGCCTAAAGAGGGGATTTTGGGCCTGAATGTAACGGTCCCCTATAAGGAAAAAGTGATTCTCTTTCTGGCTAAGGTTTCCGCCGAGGCGCGCTTGATCGGGGCAGTGAATACCATCAAGGTGACAGGATCCGTGCTTGAAGGATTTAATACCGACGGGGCAGGTTTCTTAAAACATTTGAAAGAGGATCTGGAATTTGAGCCTCGGGGTAAAGATGTGGCTTTGATAGGCTCCGGCGGGGCGGCCAGGGCAATAACGGTGTATTTAGCCAAAGACAAGGTTAAAAGGATATCTTTATTTGATATCGATCTTAGAAAGGCCCAAATCCTCCTGGCGCAGCTCAAAAGTAATTTTAAGGATACGGTTTTTTACGCTGCCAGTTCTATTGAGGATTTAGGGTTGTCTGAATGCGATCTTTTGGTTAACGCTACTCCCGTGGGCATGAAAGTGAATGATCCTTGTTTAGTCCCGGAGAAGCTCCTGCATAGAGACCTGTTGGTATATGATTTAATTTACAACCCCAAAGAGACAAAGCTTTTAAGCACGGCTCGAGAGAGGGGTTTGAAGACCGCAAACGGATTAGGTATGCTTTTATATCAAGGGGCCCTGTCTTTTGAGATATGGATTGAAAAAAAGCCCCCCCTGGAAGCGATGCGCCAGGCCTTAATGGAGGTGGTGTACAAATGATTACAAGTATAGTGGTTTTTATCTTAGGCGCCATGGTAGGCAGTTTTTTAAATGTCTGCATCCACAGGATGCCGCAAGGGGAATCCGTAGTCTGGCCCAGTTCCCATTGCCCGCATTGTAAAAAGAGGATCCCCGCCTATGATAACATACCCTTTATTAGCTATATCCTGCTTAAGGCCAAGTGCCGCTTCTGCAAAGGCAAGATTTCTTTGCGCTACCCCCTGGTAGAATTATTGACCGCTTTTCTTTTCTTGGTGCTTTTTAGCCGTTACGGCCTAAGCTATGATCTGGCCTTCTACATTGTTTTTATATCCGGATTAATAATAGCTACTTTTGTGGATATCAAGCACCGTATTATCCCCGATGAAGTATCTTTGGGGGGTATTGTGGTAGGGTTTCTTTTATCCGCCATCAGGGGCTTGCATCTTTCACCCATAACTTATCGCCTGGCGCCCATGTTTGATTCACTCCTCGGTATTATCATAGGCGGAGGCATTATCTATCTTACCGGATTTTTATTTGATCTTATATATTTTAAACTGCTTAAAAAACCACCTATCCAGGGCGAGACCGAATCTATGGGCGGAGGAGACGTAAAGTTTTTGGCGATGATCGGCGCGTTTCTGGGATGGAAGGCCGCGGTGGTGACTTTCTTCCTCGCTCCCTTTTTCGGGGCAATAGTGGGGGTGATTAATCTTATGGTAAAGAAAGATCACACCATACCTTACGGCCCATTCCTGGCCTTGGCTTCCCTGGCTTCGCTTTTCTGGTCTAAAGAAATAATTTTTCTTATTCTGGGTAGATAGCGTTTGATTTTTTAATTTATGTCTAAACGATCCCCACAAGAGATGCTTTCAGAGAGGAAGGCCGGGGTTTTAGTCCCGTTATTTGCCGTATATTCCCAGGATTCTATCGGCATAGGTGACTTGCGGGATCTGCGCCTGGTGGTTGATTGGGCTAAGGCCACCGGGCAGTCCATCGTGCAACTTTTGCCTATGAATGAGACGGGATATATTAATTGTCCTTATGATGCCACTAGCTCATTTGCCATAGAACCGGCTTACTTGTCTCCGGAGGCCTTTAAATCGGCTAAGAAAGGAGACCTTAGGGTTAAGATCGATGATACGAGAAGGGCTTTTCCTTGCGTCAGGCCATACCTTGATTACAGGATTAAAGAGGCCAGACAGGCGCTTTTAAGAGAGATATTTTTAAAAGAGAAGAGCCTGCAGGCCGCGCAATTGGCGAGCTTTAAAGAAGAAAATAAGCACTGGCTTACGGATTTCGTTCTTTACAAAGTTTTAAAAAGACAATTCTCAGGCCGCCCCTGGTATGACTGGGATGAGCCTTATAAATTTCGCGACAAATGCGCGCTTCTAGATTTCCAGAAAGAACACCAGGAGGAGATCGCCTTTACCATCTGGCTGCAATGGCAGCTATTTCGTCAGTTCAAAGAGCTCAAAAGTTATGCCAATTCCCGAAAAATATTAATAAAAGGGGATTTGCCGATCTTAGTTTCCCGGGATAGCGCGGATGTGTGGCAGCATCCTGAATTTTTTAAACTGGCCCTTGCCTCCGGCGCTCCGCCGGATATGTATTGCGCCAAAGGGCAACGCTGGGGTATGCCGCCTTATAACTGGGAGAATATTGCGCAAGACGGCTATGCTTACCTTAAGCAAAGGCTAAGATATGCTGAAAATTTCTATGATATCTTGCGCATTGATCATGTGGTGGGTTTATTCCGTATCTGGACGATTCCCTATAACGAGCCTATGGAAAATCAGGGGCTTAACGGATTTTTTGACCCGCGCGATGAGGCCGGTTGGAAGAGTCACGGTAAAAATATATTATCCCTGATCCTGGATAATACCAGGATGTTTTTGTGCGCCGAGGACTTGGGGGTAATACCTAAGGCCTGTACCGAAACTCTGGCAGAGCTGGGAATACCCGGCAATGAGGTGCAACGCTGGGTCAAGGATTGGAAGATAAAGCATAATTTTCTTGATCCCCAAGAGTACCGGGCTCTTTCGGTAGCTATGTTATCCACTCACGATACCACGAATTGGCTGGCCTGGTGGGAGAATGAGGCAGGGACAGTTGATGAGGCGCTATTTATCAGGAAATGTACCGGAAGAGTCGACTATAATAACGTTAAGAATAAATTATTTGACAGTCTTTTGTCCCGGCGCGGAAGATTGCGTTGGTTAAACAGCGTTGATTCTGTCGAAAAAGTAGTGGGGATTTTGGGAAGAAAAGGCAGTGAACTTTTGGACTTTATCGAGATGTATCAAAATTCTTATCAAGAAAAAGAGAAGCTCTGGAAGAAGATGGCCTTAGTCGGTCCGATGCGCGAAAAAGGCGATGCTAAAATACTCGCAGCAGCGTTAAAAATAGTTATGGGTGCAAAATCCCATTTTTTTATACAGCTTATTACCGATTATCTGGGCTTAACCGACATATTAAAGGGTGATCCTTATCAATATAGGATCAACACCCCTGGCACCACCAGCGACAAAAACTGGTCCCAGGTTTATCCCATCCCGCTGGAAGATTTACTACAGCATCCGGTGAATAGCCAGATTCGACAGATGGTTATAGATTCCGGCAGAGCTTAAGGAGGATTGCATGGATCAGAAAAAATGGCCGGTATTGGCGCAGGTTTTAATCGCCCTAGGTTGCATTGGTTCGCTCATGACTATCGTGAGGGGTTTTGCGCTGTCTGATATCTTTTTGATAATATTCGGCCTGGCAGGACTGATTATTTATTGGTCTGTTTATAAGCTTAAAGGATGGTCATTGATTGGCCTCAATATTTTTTTATCCCTTAATATCGTTTTTAATCTTATAGCCTTTTTTATCCAGAAAGGGGTAAATCCGACCTTCATTATCAGCATGTGCGTGCCGGTATTATTCCTTTTCTATTTCAATTCCGCCAGCATCAGACAATTATTTAAATAATGGCAGTTTCACAGGGTCCCGAATTCTATATTTCTAAAAGAGTCGGCAAGGCGATCATGGACTATGAGATGCTCGCCGATGGCGATAAGGTCTTGGTTGCCGTCTCCGGAGGCAAAGACAGCCTGACGTTGTTGCGTGTCCTGGAAGACCGCCGCAGTTTTGTGCCCATCAAATACGATATCCTGGCCGTGCACGTAGATATGGGGTATCCCTGCCAGCACCCCAAGATCCTGGCTGAGTATTTTAAGAAACACAAGATAAATTACCATATTGAGAAGATAGATATACTAAAAGGCAAGACCCGCAAAGATATCTCCTGTTTCTGGTGTTCCTGGAACAGGAGGAAGGCTTTATTTAAAGTGGCTGACCGCTTTGGCTGCACCAAGGTAGCTTTGGGGCACCACCACGACGATATCGTAGAGACCATGCTTTTAAATTTGTTTTATCACGGAGAGATATCTGCCATGGCGCCGAAACAACTCTTGTTTGACGGCAAAATAGTGATCATCCGTCCTCTGGCGTATACTGAAGAAGACATGATCGTGCGTTTCGCAAAACTCGCGGATTTTCCGCACCATAAGTGCGTGTGTCCAAATTCCATTACTTCCCATCGTACCAAGATGACCGAGCTGCTTAGGGATTTAGAAAAGACCTGTCCGGAGGTAAAGAAGAATATTTTTCGTAGCCTCCAGAGGATAAAGAAAGATTATTTGCTTTAAGAAGGCCAAGGGAGTGATATAATAAGCTTATGTTTTGGTTAAGTGGGTTGTTATTCTTAGTCTTATCGCTGGTTATGGTGGCCATGGTGCTTAAGATCTCCTCGCAGATGAACGAGCGCCTGAACCAGATGACCCAGGCTATCCAGGAGGCCAATAAGGTCATCGGCCAGAATTTAGGCTCTACCACCGCTATTTTCGGTAATGTGCAGGAAAAGCTGGGGAAGCTCGAGGAGACCAACCGCCAGATTTACGAAATCAGTAAGGATATCTCCAGCCTCCAGGATCTCTTGCGTGCCCCAAAATTCAGAGGCGTAATGGGAGAAACGCTTCTTGAGAACCTGCTTTCGCAGATTTTACCGGCGAAACATTACCAGGTGCAATACCGTTTTAAGAATCAGGATGCCGTGGATGCGGTAATCCGCCTCGGAGAGCGCCTGGTCCCGGTGGACGCCAAGTTCAGTTTAGAGAATTTCCAGAAGATGCAGGGCATCGAGAGCGAGCAGGACAAGATTGCCTTTCGCAAAAAATTCAATCAGGATATAAAATCCCGCGTTGATGAAATTGCCTCCAAGTACATCCTGCCCCAGGAAAATACCTATGATTTCGCGCTGATGTACATCCCGGCGGAGAATATTTATTACGAGGTAGTGATTAAAGAAGACCTCTTGGGCTATTGTTTATCCAGGAAGGTTATCCCGGTATCCCCGAATACTTTTTATGCCTACCTGCAGGTGATTTGTTTAGGGCTTAAAGGCCTGAAAGTAGAAGAGAACGCCAAAGAGATATTGAAGAATCTCAGTATGTTGTCAATCGAGATAAATAAATTTAAAGAAGATTTCTCTCTGCTTGGTGGACATCTGACCAATGCCAGCAATAAATATTCAGATGGGCAGCGTAGGCTTGAGAAGTTCTCCGATAAACTCTCCAATATCCAGGATTCTAAACAGATTGAAGACACATAGGTTTAGTCACCGATGATTTTTGACCACGCGGGGTTAGTCTGCGCCACGAGCCGTAAGCCCGACAATATGTCGCTTGTCTATGGGCAGGCCCAAGGCGCGCTTGCCAACCGCAAACTGTTTTTGGGGGGGCTTGGCATTGAGTACCGGGACCTGGTTTGTGCCAAACAGGTGCACGGGGCCTGCGTTAGAGTGGCAGGTGTTTCTGATAAAGGCCGGGGCGCCTTAAGCCATGATACCGCCTTAGATGATACAGATGCGCTATTAACCGATATACGCAACCTTCCGCTGGCTATATTTACAGCGGATTGCCTGTCTATTTTTTTGTTTGACCCGCGTAGGCCGGCAGTGGGCCTGGTACATGCCGGCAGGCGCGGCACGGAACAGGAGATCACCCTCAATGCTATCCGTCTGATGCAAGAAGAATATTATAGCCAGGCGGAGGATTTATACGTGGGGTTTGGCCCGTCAATAAGAGATTGCTGTTATGAAGTTGATCTCATATCCATAAACAGAAAGCAGATGCTAGGGCTGGGCGTAAGGGGAGAACAGATATCTGATTCCGGCATCTGTACCTCTTGCCACCGGGATGAATTTTTTTCTTATCGCCGGAACGGCCCGTCTTGCGGCAGGATGATTTCCGTCATAATGTTAAGATAACCGATGCTGCGTTATTCACTGGAATTTATTTTAAGCACTCACGAAGCGAAGCCCGATGTGATCAAGAAGTCTCTCCTTGAGTTCGGAGAGAACCTGGAGGTTTTTCCCGTTCCTCAGAACGACGCCGAGCGGGGGAGGCATTTTAAAATTCAGCTTCGCACCGAAGACCCTACGGTGATCTTTGATATCTGCGCGCAGTTCGGAAGGCTTAAATCGGTGAGGATTGACGAAGCGAAAACGTGACACCCCGCGCTAAGCGGATCACCCCCAATCCTATCGGATGGATTGGGGTTCGCATTGCGAAGGAGTAACTATGGCTAAAGCGCTGGTAATTTATTATTCAAGAAGCGGCAATACCAAGAAGATGGCTGATCTAATCGGAGAGTCCATTAAAAAAGACGGGATAGAAACGGTGGTAAGGTTAGTTAATGATGTCTCGGCAGACGAATTATTGGGATACGATGCCATTATTGTAGGGTCTCCGACATATTACGGCACGATGAGCTTTGAAATTAAGAAACTTTTCGATGAAACGGTAAAATTCCACGGAAAACTGGACGGTAAAATAGGCGGGGCGTTTTCTTCCAGCGCCAATATAGCCGGCGGTAACGAGACCACTATTCTGGACATCTTGAATGCCATGTTAATACATGGTATGATTATCCAGGGTGATCCGCAGGGTGATCACTACGGACCGGTGGCCATCGGAGCTCCTGACGCGCGCAGCAGTAAGGAGTGCGCCAGGTTTGGAAGCCGTATCGCTAAGATTATCAAGAAAATAGCCAAGAGCTAGAATATAATGTATATTGTGATTTTTGTCACCGCGGCAAATAAAAAAGAAGCAAGTAATATTGCCAAGAAATTGATTGCTGCAAAATTGGCTGCCTGCGTCAATATCATAGACAAGATTGATTCATTGTTTCGGTGGCAGGGTAAACTTGATCAGGCCAAGGAATCGTTCTTGATAATAAAGTCGCGGGATACAAAATTTAAACAAATAGCCAAGATGGTCAAATCTTTGCATAGTTACGAGGTGCCGGAGATTATTGCTCTGCCGATTGTATGCGGCGATGCGGCCTATCTGGAGTGGATTAATGAATCTGTCGGGTAACCTTATAGATTTTGTAAAAGTATTTTTTGCCGGTGTGGCAATCAGCTTTACGCCTTGCCTGTACCCGCTTATTCCGATTACCGCTAGCTTTATCGGCGCCAGCTCCGGAGGATCAAGGCTCAAGGGTTTTATTTTAAGCCTGATATATGTAACAGGTATTGCGCTTACTTATTCCATATTGGGGCTGGTGGCTTCTTTGACCGGGATGTTCTTCGGCAGGATAAGCTCGCATCCGGTTACCTATATTGTCGTAGGTATTATTATCATTATTTTCGGGCTATCCATGCTGAATCTATTTGCCATTTACTTACCGCATTTTTTCCGTCCGCCGGTAGTAAAAAAGAGAGGTTACTTTTCTACTTTTGTCCTGGGATTAAGTTCGGGCCTGGTAGCTTCACCGTGTCTTACCCCGGTGCTGGGAACGATCCTATTCTATTTGACTACCAAGACGAATATC
>JAPLLP010000261.1:0-3804 GCA_026387515.1 Candidatus Omnitrophota bacterium
TCTCCTTAGGAAGATCCGCCTGGAAATAGCGGTAAATGAGAATTTTGTCGAGCCGACCATCAACGCGATCATCAAGGGCGCAAAGACCGGTGAAACAGGAGATGGTAAGATTTTTGTTCTGGATCTAAAAGAATGTGTGCGCATCCGGACTGAGGAGCGTGGAGGTATGGCTATCGGTTAATTCTCCCCGTTACCAAAGGGGTGAGTTTTTTACTTGTATATATTGAGAAGAAGATGAGTGCATATTAGGCACATCGTAGTGCGAAATTAGGCAAAAAAAGAACAGGGGCGTTCGTTTTAGTCAATCTTGACTAAGGGGAACGCCTTTCTTCTGCAGAAGGCAGAACACCGGCCCCTCCGATAGGGCCGGGTGTAGTTTCCATAACAGGAGGATGAAATGCCAAAGAGAAAAGTCAAGGAGATCCAGGAAGTAAAGACCAGAAATCCGCTGGTAAATGGTGCTTTTGACGAAAAAGCCGCCAGGGATGTCTTAAAATTCATTAAGGAAAAAGACATCCAGATAGTGGATTTAAAATTTAACGACCTGCCTGGTTTGTGGCAGCATTTTTCTATCCCAGCGTCTGAGATGCTGGAGATGGATGATATCACCCGGTCTATCTGGGTAGACGGTATTGGTTTTGACGGTTCATCCATTCGCGGGTTCCAGAAGATCCAGGAATCGGACATGATCTTGATCCCTGACCCTTCAACAGCCATAGTAGATCCGGTTTGCGAAGTCCCTACCTTAAGCCTTATCTGTGATATCTATGATCCGTTGACCCGCAAGGCTTACTCGCGTGATCCCAGGTACATCGCTAAAAAAGCGGAAAAATACCTTAAAGATTCAGGTATCGCCGATTCAGTTTACTTCGGCCCGGAAGCAGAATTTTTCATTTTTAACAGCATCCGTTTTGATCAGACCGAAAACTCCGGTTATTACTTCATTGATTCGGATGAAGCAGATTGGAATACCGGACGGGATGAAAATCCTAATCTGGGATACAAAATACGCTTTAAAGAAGGTTATTTCCCTGTGCCTCCGCATGATTCAATCCAGGATTTAAGGAGCAGGATAATCCTGAAGATGAAAGAATCCGGAATCAATGTTGAAGTTCACCATCATGAAGTTGCAACAGCCGGTCAGTGTGAAATCGATATGAAGTTTGATAAACTGACCAAGATGGGCGATAACCTTTTACTTTACAAATACATCATTAAGAATATGGCCAAGAAGAACGGCATGGTAGCAACGTTTATGCCCAAGCCCTTATTTGCAGATAACGGTTCAGGTATGCATTGCCATCAGAGCCTTTGGAAAAACGGCGTTAACCTCTTTTATGACAAGAATGGTTATGCGTTGTTGTCCCAGTCCGCCAAATATTATATCGGGGGCCTATTGAAACACGCCAACAGTTTAATGGCATTTTGCGCGCCGACTACAAATTCTTACAAGAGATTGGTCCCGGGATACGAGGCGCCGGTTAACCTGGTTTACTCAGCGAGGAACCGCTCTGCGGCAGTGCGCATACCTATGTATTCGGACAGCCCTAAATCAAAAAGGATAGAGTTCCGTCCGCCTGACCCTGCATGCAATGGTTACCTGGCTTTTTCCGCAATGCTCATGGCCGGCCTTGATGGCATACAGCATAAGATCGATCCGGGTGAGCCTTTGGATGTTGACCTCTTCGAATTGAGCCCGGAGGAGATGGAAAAGATACCTACTGTTCCGTCATCGCTAAGAAGGGCGATAGATGCCTTGGAGGCCGATCACGAATATCTTTTAAAGGGTGGGGTATTTACCAAAGACGTAATTGATATATGGCTTGAGTACAAGCGCAAAAGAGAAATAGACCCCGTAAGGATGCGTCCGCATCCCTACGAGTTCTACTTGTATTTTGATATTTAGTAGATAATTTGTGCCCCGTTTTAGTTTTGCGGGGCAAAATTATCCTCTGTGCTGATTAATTTTTAAGCAGAAGATGATTACGGTATTGATTGCCGAAAATGAAGGAAAGGTCAAGCAGATGCTGTTGGAGATGTTAAAGAAAGAAGGAAGCCTTGGCCTGGATATCTCTAAGCAGGAGGATATCGTAAAGGTCATTAGGCATGATGCAGCGATGCTTCTACCTAGCCTTAAAGATAAAATCTTAGAGCTAGAGGAATCTTTGTACCGCGACAAAAGAGGAGCGCTATATAGATCATTGCTCGAGGTGATTGAGAGGCCGATCATCGAATGGGCCCTGGAGCGCTCAGAAGGAAATCAACAGAAGGCAGCCAGGATCCTGGGGATCAATCGTAATACTATCCGGACTAAAATCCGGAAGCTAGGGATTAACGCTGAAATATTCAAAGAATGATGGATAATCGCAAAGATTTAGAAAAATTCGGGCTCTATGACCCAAGGTTTGAACACGATGCCTGCGGCGTGGGATTTGTCTGCGATATTAAAGGTAATAAATCAAACCGGATCATCAGGCAGGGCCTGGATGTTTTAAGGCGTCTTTCCCATCGCGGGTCAACCGGTGCTGATCCTAATACCGGTGATGGCGCAGGGGTGTTGATTCAGATCCCGCATAAATTTTTTACTAAGGCCGCAAAAACCGCTAAGATCGATCTACCGGAACAGGGGGCATACGGAACGGGACTCGTCTTCTTACCGGTTGATGAAGTAGAGCGTAAATATTGCAAGGATGTGTTTTTGGCTAAAATTGCCCAGGCAGGCATGAAACTTTTAGGTTGGCGCAGCGTACCGTTGGATAATACGGATATCGGCCACACCGCACGTAAGACCCAACCTGTAATTGAGCAGGTGTTTATCGCTAAGTGCGCTGAAACTTCCGATGGCCTGGCATTTGAACGAGAGCTTTTCTTTTTACGCAAGCAGATCGAAAACACAGTAAGAAAAACCAGCCTT
This sequence comes from Candidatus Omnitrophota bacterium, assembly GCA_026387515.1. Next base: position 2,915 of record JAPLLP010000261.1, read on the forward strand.
AAACAAAAAACGGTTTTTTATATTACTAATCTTTCCAGCCGGACCTTTTCATATAAGGGGCTGTTTATGCCTGATCAGGTGGAGAAGTTTTTCCTTGATCTACAAGACCAAGATTTAGAAAGCGCCTTGTGCCTGGTGCATTCGCGTTACTCCACGAATACTTTCCCGACTTGGGATCTGGCCCAGCCGTTTCGTTATCTGGCGCATAACGGTGAGATCAATACCCTGCGCGGAAATATTAACTGGATGCGCGCTCGCGAAGGCCTTTTGAAGAGCGAGGTTTTTAAGCGAGACCTAAAAGAAATATTTCCTATCATCGTGCCTGGCGGAAGCGATTCCGCGAGCATAGATAATGTTTTTGAGCTGCTAGTTTTGTCAGGAAGGTCGCTGCCGCACACAATGATGATGCTTATTCCTGGGGCATGGGAACGCAATAAGCTGCTTAGTGATAGCGTCAAGGATTTCTATAAATTTCACAGCTGTTTTATGGAGCCTTGGGATGGCCCTGCGGCAATCGCTTTTACTGACGGCGCCAAGATCGGGGCGGTGCTGGACAGAAACGGCCTGAGGCCCGCGAGATACATCATTACTAAAAATAATTTTGTGGTCATGGCCTCGGAAATGGGCGTATTGGATATTGAGCCTGAGAGTATATTAAGATCGGGAAGGCTTGAGCCGGGAAAAATATTTTTTATCGATACTGAAGCGGGCAGGATCATCGAAGATGATGAATTAAAAATGCAGATGGTTAAGGCTGCGCCTTATGGCGAATGGCTGAAAAATAATATGGCGGAGCTCGATGCTATAGATCAGCCGTTTTCCGGGGGCCAGGAGAGGTTTGATACACTGTTTCAATTAAAGGCCTTTGGGTATACGAGAGAAGATTTAAA
>JAPLLP010000261.1:3827-4690 GCA_026387515.1 Candidatus Omnitrophota bacterium
AAAACAATCATTAAGCCTATGGCGGAGAATGGCCAGGAGCCGGTAGGCGCTATGGGTAATGATACGCCGCACGCCGTATTATCGCTTCAACCGCAGCTTCTTTATAGCTATTTTAAACAGCTTTTTGCCCAGGTTACCAATCCGGCAATCGACCCTATCCGCGAAGAGATAGTGATGAGCCTGGAAAGCCTGCTTGGCCCTGAGAAAAATATCTTAGAGGAGACACCAAGGCATTGTCATAAATTGAGGGTGAGGCATCCGGTTTTAACCAATCAGGAATTAGCGAAATTGCGCGATATAAAGATAAACGGTTATAAGGCCAAGGTAATATCTATACTTTTTGAAGCAGAAGACGAAAACGATTTTCTAAGGACGCTGGAGAGGATATATCGCGATACTGAGGCAGCGATCAAGCAGGGGTATACTTTTATTATCTTGAGCGACCGCGGAGTGGACCGTCAACACGCCGCTCTGCCCGCGCTCATGGCTGTGTCGGGCCTGCACCATTATCTAGTTAAAAATACACTGCGTACTCAGATCAGTATTATCTTGGAGAGCGCCGAACCCAGGGAGGTGCATCATTTTGCGCTTTTATTCGGCTTCGGCGCGGATGCGGTTAACCCGTATCTGGTATATGAGGCAGTGCGTTATTTAATCCGGGAAAAAGAAATAATTCTTTTTAGCGAAGAAGACTGCCTGCGTAACTATATCAAGGCGGTAGAAAAAGGTATTTTGAAAGTTCTTTCAAAAATGGGGATTTCAACCTTGCAGAGTTACCGCGGTTCACAGATCTTCGAGGCCTTAGGTTTAAACAAAGAAGTGATTGAGAGTTGTTTTCCGGGGACAGTCTCGCGTATCGGCGG
>JAPLLP010000344.1 GCA_026387515.1 Candidatus Omnitrophota bacterium
GCCGTTCAGGCATTGGAAGTCAAGGTAGGAGACAAGGTGCTTTACGGAAAGTATTCCGGAAACGAGATTACCACCAAAGAAGGCCAGGAACTTTTGATCATGCGCGAAGAGGATATCTTGGCGATAATAAAGTAAGAAAGTAGTATGCCCGGCTTTATTTAACACCCCGCGCTAAGCGGAATTGCGCGGGTGTTCACTTACTGTGAAGGAGGAAATTAGAATGGCAAAGCAATTATTGTTTCAGGATGAGGCCCGGAGAAAAATCCTGAGCGGCGTGGAGCAACTGGCCCGCGCGGTAAAGGTTACTTTGGGGCCCAAAGGACGCAATGTGGTCCTGGATAAAAAGTTTGGCTCACCAACCATCACCAAGGACGGTGTTACGGTAGCCAAAGAGATCGACCTTGAGGATCCCTTTGAGAATATGGGCGCCCAGATGGTCAAGGAAGTAGCAGAAAAAACCTCGGATATAGCGGGAGACGGCACCACTACCGCCACTATTCTGGCAGAGGCGATTTACCGAGAAGGTTTAAAGAACGTCACTGCCGGCTCAAATCCCATGGCCTTAAAGCGCGGGATTGAAAAAGCAGTAGAAAAAGTAGTGGAAGAACTAAAGAAACTCTCCAAGCCCATCAAAGATAAAAAGGAAGTAGCCCAGGTAGGCGCTATCGCCGCGAATTCCGATAGCACCATCGGCGACCTGATTGCCGAGGCCATGGACAAAGTGGGTAAGGACGGGGTTATCACCGTAGAAGAAGCAAAATCAACTGCCACCACCTTAGAAGTAGTCGAAGGTATGCAGTTTGACCAGGGGTATCTCTCGCCGTATTTTGTCACTGATGCCGAGAGAATGGAAGCCCTCTTAGAGGATCCCTATATTTTGATCCATGAGAAGAAAATTACCTCTATTAAAGATATATTACCTTTATTAGAGAAGATCGCCCGCACCGGAAAACCGCTTCTGATCATCGCGGAAGAGGTTGAGGGCGAGGCATTAGCCACGCTGGTAGTCAACAAGATCCGCGGCACCTTTACTGCCTGCGCAGTCAAGGCCCCGGGTTATGGCGACAGGCGTAAGGCCATGCTTGAGGATATCGCTATCCTGACCGGCGGAAAGGCCATCACCGAGGATCTAGGCGTTAAGCTTGAGAACGTTGACGTTGAAGACCTTGGCCGCGCCAAAAAAGTCAAGATAGACAAAGAAAATACTACTATTGTCGAAGGCTCTGGAAAGACCCAGGCAGTTAACGGCCGGATCGCTCAGCTCAAGAAACAGATCGAAGACACCGATTCGGATTACGATAAAGAGAAACTTCAGGAAAGACTGGCAAAGCTCGCCGGCGGCGTTGCGGTGATCAATGTCGGTGCTGCCACTGAAACCGAAATGAAGGAAAAGAAGGCCCGTGTGGAAGACGCCCTGCATGCCACCCGCGCAGCTGTAGAAGAAGGTATCATCCCCGGCGGCGGAGTAGGACTGATCCGTACCTTGCCGGCCCTTGAGAAACTGAAATTAGAGGGTGATGAAAAGATCGGCGTGGATATTGTCAGGCGTGCGCTGGAAGAACCTATCAGGCAGTTAGCGCAGAACGCAGGCCTGGAAGGATCAGTAGTGGTAAACCAGGTAAAACAAGAAAAAACTAATATTGGCTATGACGTATCGCAAGATGCCTATGTAGACATGATCGAGGCCGGAGTGGTGGATCCTACCAAGGTTGCCCGCTCGGCCCTGCAGAATGCCTCAAGCATCGCAGCGCTTCTTTTAACCACCGAATGCTTGATTGCTGATAAGCCGGAAAAAGAAGATAAGATGCCATCTATGCCACCCGGAGGAATGGGCGGAATGGGCGGAGGAATGTATTAAAAAATAGTTAAAAGATACAATGGGGGGCGTTTCCCGAGATACTGGGAACGCCTCCTTTTTTTTAAAAAAAATATTGACAAATGAATAAAAAATAGTACAATCAAATCAATGAAAAAGTTGGTGCTAATAGTATTTACTTTTAGTATTATTGCTTTTTCCTCTTCTGGTTTTGCCGCTTCACGCAGCGAAACTATAGAGAAAACTCTCCTGGCGGCAAATACCCAAAATCCTGCTCCGCAGAAAGAAACTCCGGAAAAAGAATCAAATATCCCCGACTGGATCAAACGCACCAACTTCACTATCCAGGCAGGGACTGACCAAAGGCCCCAATATTTCCTGGAAACTGTACAACCACTCTTGGGAACCCAAGAAAAAGATATCGTAATCTTTAATCAATTAAGGATCTCCAGCCGCAGCGAACGCCCTACCTATAATATCGGCCTGGGCTTACGCAGGATTTTTGCCGAAAAATACCTACTGGGAATAAACAGTTTTTATGATTATCAGGACCTGCATAAGCACAGCCGGGGGGGCGTGGGTTTTGAGGCGATCACGGATAAGGGTTTTGAGTCGCGCATAAATACCTATATCAGGATATCCGGCAGGCGCCAGGTAGGGGAAGACGCGGCCAATATTTATTATGAAAAAGTAGCCAATGGCTTTGATTGGGAAGAAGGTCTACCCTTGCCGTATCTGCCTTTATTAAAATTGTACGGTGGAGGTTACTGGTATAACTTTGAGCATTTCAAAAATAAATACGGCTGGAAGGGGAGATTAGAATTCACCCCCTTCAAATTTTCCAGGCTCAACTTTGAGGTTTTTGACGATACCAAGAGAACCAGGATGGGTTACCGCATCGAAGGGGCGATCTCGCTGGCCTTCACCTCATTTTCCCTTAGACAGCTGAAGGAAGATTTCCAAGGCGCACGGGAAGCCTATCCCAAGGTAAATCTGCGCGACAAGGTATTAGATAGGGTAATCAGGGATTTTGATATCACGGTAATAAAATCTACCAAGGCAAAAGGTTCGGGATTAACCGTAGAAGGCGGAAAAACTTAAGCGATATGGCAAAATACAGCCTAAAAATCTTTTTGCTGGCCTTATATATATGCTTATTTAATTGTCTCTGCTTTGCCGCTACCGGAGCAGCCACTAAATACGAAGTAAAGATAACACAATTTGATCTTTATAACA
>JAPLLP010000116.1 GCA_026387515.1 Candidatus Omnitrophota bacterium
AGGCTTTCTGTGCCATATACAGGGATAATATTATCTACCCGCGAGACACCCCAGATGCGCGATGAGTTAATTTCATTAGGTGTATCGCAGGTAAGCGCAGAGTCGCGCACTTCTCCCGGGGGGTATTCTTCCGGTGATAATAATAAAAATCAGGATATTCAATTTACTTTAGGCGACCAGAGGAGCCTGGATGAAGTTATAGCTTCGCTTATAAAGAATAACTTTATCCCCAGTTTTTGCGCGGCTTGTTACCGAAAAGAACGTACGGGAGAGGCTTTTATGAATTTGGCTAAGCCCGGTACGATAAAGGGTAAGTGCAGCATGAATGCGCTGGTAACGCTGAAAGAGTATCTTGATGATTTTGCATCTGAGCCAGTCAGGGGCGCAGGTTATAAAATGATCGCGCGTTATTTTAAACAGTTGGATCCGCTTGAACAAGAGGAGATAAAACTATTTTTTGCGCATGTTGATTCCGGAATAAGGGATGAGTATGTTTGAGTTAAGCAGGCTTTTAGACAGAATTTATGCCTCCAGTTTACCAGAGCTTAAAGATCTAAAACAGGTGTTATCTTTAAGCGATCAGAGGCAATTAAATGAGCTGTTTTCCTTTGCTGATACTGTTAGAAAAGAATTTTGTGGCGATGGAATTATTTTGCGGGGAATAATAGAATTTTCTAACTTTTGCACCAAAGAATGTTTCTATTGCGGATTAAATAAATTTAACCATAAGCTTACTCGATATCGTTTGAGCAAAGATGAATTGCTTAAAGCGGTTGGGCATCTTGCCTCTTGTAATATTAAGACCGTAGTTCTGCAATCCGGCGAAGACCAGGGCTTAGATGCTCTATGGCTAAAAGATATCATTTCAGATATAAAATCCAGATTTGACATGGCGATTACTCTTTCGCTGGGTGAGAAAAGTATAGATGACTATAGGATTTGGCGGCAGGCCGGAGCGGACAGGTATTTACTTAAAATGGAGACTCTGGATAAAGAGCTGTATACATCTATGCATCCGCATATGAGTTTTGCGCAGCGCTTAAATTGCCTGAATGTTTTAAGGGGCCTGGGTTATCAGGTTGGTTCAGGAAATATTATTGGTCTTGCCGGGCAAACCTTAAAAACAATTGCCCGGGATGTTATGTTTTTTAATCAGGGTGATTTTGATATGCTTGGTATTGGCCCTTTTATCCCGCATAAGAATTCGCAGTTTTGCGGACAGCAACAAGGAGATGTCAGCTTAACTTTAAAAACTATTGCTCTTACCCGCATAGTTGCTAAAAATGTGCATATTCCCGCAACAACTGCATTGGGAAGTTTAGACAAAGATTATAGGCTGGATGCCCTAAAGTGCGGCGCAAATGTTTTAATGCCGAATTTTACCCCGCAGCCTTATAGGAAACTTTATGAAATATATCCGGGGAAAAGATGCGTTGATGAACCGGTGGGCTCCTGTAATTTTTGTATGAATGAGATGGCTGAAAAATTAGGGCGATTTATTGATTATTCAAAAGGGGATTCTTTAAAGAGGGAAAGAGCGGGTATAAATGTATAGGACACCGGCAAGTAACAGGCTGCATATTGGGATATTTGGGAAAAGAAATACGGGAAAATCCAGCCTGATCAATGCGGTTACGGGCCAGGATACGGCAATTGTTTCTGAGGTCGCCGGGACAACCACGGATCCAGTATATAAGGCAATGGAGATCCTGCCAATCGGTCCGTGTATGTTAATCGATACCGCAGGTATTGATGATGAAGGGGTTTTGGGGGAGGAGCGGATTAAACGCACTCTGGTGGTATTAAGAAAAACCGATTTGGGATTAATCATAGTTGATCCGGATACAATAATTGACAGTTTTGAAAATAAATTAGTTGAAATATTTCAAAAGAAAAAACTGCCGTTTTTGTTTGTAATCAATAAATGTGAACTACCCGGGGGGAATGCGCTGGATTATTTAGTAAAGAACAATCTTCCATTTATAAAAGTAAGCTCTAAAACAAAGCAGGGAATTGATGA
>JAPLLP010000256.1:0-10917 GCA_026387515.1 Candidatus Omnitrophota bacterium
CCCTTGCTATCCCTGATAATGAAGGATGCCTTGCTCCCGGAATAGGCCAGCTCTACTAAATTCGTGGCAATCACTTCATAGATAAATACCTTCTTACCTAATTTATTGAGCAGCTTGGTAAAGGAAATCTTCGCCTTATTACGGTTTCTTGCCTTTAGGACAAATCCTATAATCTCCTTGGCCGCCTGCTTACGCTCTATACCAAATACTTCTTTAACTGGCAAACCCTCGATGAATTCCGCGAAGCTGGCGATAATCTTAACGATCTCTTCTATCTCCTGCTCATTAGCCAAAACGAGCTGTTTGGCGAATTGCGCGATATCCTCCACATCCTTCTTATTCTCGGAGAAAAACTTCATGCGCTTATCATAAGTATCCAGCTTAGTTAATTCGGCCTTAAATTTATTAAACTGCTCAATCAGTTTATCCAATACCAGCTTCGCGCTGTTTTTTTCTAAATTAGATTCATTCTGGCTGTCGCGCAAGGCCGCCTTTTCCCGGACAACCTTTTCGATATCAAATTTGAGTTTCTTAAAAGGCTGGTTCCAATCCGCGAAGGTAAGCTTAGAGAATTCAACCTTCCCTTCCGCCCCTTTGCTCATCAGGAAGAGGAACTTGCATAGATTGTCTCGGAAGTTATTATTATCAACGGTTACGTCGAAATTAAAAACAAGCTTGATCGCCACTGCAAGTATATTTATATCCGCAGTTGCTAACTCCGGCAGATCCGGCCTGAAGGTGCGGCGGTAATGTTCATACGCCGCCAGCATCCGGGCCTGCTGGTCTTCCAGGGACTTGGAGGAAACTGTCCCAAAATCTTCCTTGGTACCCTTATTCTTGAACTCCACTAATTTCTCTGCCTGCTCCAGATGCTTGCCTACGGCTTCGGTCTTATCCTTGAGCTGCTTCTCAATATCCTTCTTGTGCTCTCCCCTGGCAAATTCAACCAGCGACTTCCTGGCAGCAAGTATGGCTTTATCAGAAGTCGTAGCAGCCAATCTTCCCTTACATGCATTTATAATCTGAATAATTCCTACTGTTTCCTTGCTGTCAACCGTATCTGGCTTTGCAATCTCAACTTCAAGAGAACCAATAAGACGATCTGTGCCGTTTGGATAACTTGCATCGGTATATTCCTTATCTTCCGTAAGCTCTAAAGCCCCCTGGATTTTTTGCAGCCGGGCGATATCTCGAGAAAGCTTTTCTTTCTCTGCCTTTATTTTACCTCTCCTGGTACTATCTTTTTCCTTTTGGCTTTGCGCATCCAAAACGCTTAGATCCTCCGTAAGCAGCTTAATATAGGTATCCAGTAATTTTTTGACAATCTCCCGCTTATCTGCCAATTTAGCATCTTGGAGATTAAATAACCCCTTGATAATCTCCAGGCCATTTTTGATGTTCTTCAAGCTCTCGATTGCCTGGGCTAACTTCTCCTTTGCGACTTCATCTGTTACTAAGCTACCTTGGCTGATCAGGTAGTTAATCCCAGTTTCCAAAGACGAATCTTCAAGAGCACCCAGTCCTTCAATCTGCTCTACCGCTTCTCCCTTTTTGATTTTTGCGATTTCCTTGAGCTTATCCTCTATGGGCTTGATCATAGCCTCGAAATCATAATTCTGCCCCAAATCCATACTTTTTGATTTTTCTAATTCGGCCTCCACCTGGTCCAGAGCCTGTCTATACGCCTCGATCGTGTCTTTATCTTCAGCCCGTGGCCTGGGCTAACACTTCCACTAACTTTGCCACGCGTTCGCCAAATGCCCTCCAGATTTTCTTGGCTGCCTCTTTTTCCGCAACATTGACAAAACCAACGGTCCTTGCTTCAACAAATTTTTCAATGATGCCTTTTTTATCAAATCCTCCGGAAACATCCTCTACTTGTCTTAATGTTTTTTTCAACTCTGTCTTACCTTCAAGATGCACGGTTAAATCTCTTTTGGTCATATTCCTTAAGCCCTTAATCTTATCGATCTTCTGTTCTACAGTGGTAGTTGTATCGCTTAGGATTTTGTCCACGGTAAAATAGAAATCATTGAGCAACTCATTACTCTGAGCCTCAGGAAAATCTGTAAGCAACGAAGCTAATAGTTGTTTTGCTTGCTCAATAAGCGCCTTGGCAATAGAAATATTGTACTTTGCGTATCCTTCTTGGCCTGGCGCTATAGGGCTTTGGTAATACTCAATTGCCTGTTTAGCTTCTAATATAGCGGCGGCATGATCTAGATGAAGCAATCTCTGTGCTTCCTCTAGGTGATTATTGCCAAATTCCAGATTGCTGGCCGCGCCTATTGATGCTCCTTTTGGCCCTTCAAGCGCTGAAGGCCCGCCTGAAGAAACTCCGCCATTAAGCCCATAGCGACTCTCTGTTTCTCTTAATTCCTTAAGCAACTTTTCCGCATCTTTCTTATTTAACCTGAACAGCACTCTTTGGAATGCCTGCTCAAAATTATCTCCATATAAAGGCCGTAAGACCTTACTTATTCCATCAAAACCTCTCTTCTCTGTTTCCTTTCCCGCCACATGTTTCCACAAAGTCTCAACCTCTCCCCTTTGCGCGTCGCTACTTAAAAACTCCAATGCCTCCTTATACGCTCTGTGCTTATCTGCGGGGGTATTCCCGAAAACAAATTCTATAGCGCCGTCTGTTTCATTTTTGACGATACCGAACTTCCCAGCCTGCAAGGTTATCTCTGTATCTTTATCCAGATTGATACTGCGTTCTTCATCATAACTAATAGCTTTTAATTTCACTATATTCTTGTTGTCCTTATCGTATTCAACCGTATACGCGCGCTTACCTAAAATAACTACTTGATCTGCTTGCGGTTTACTGCGCGGAATAGCAGATACAGTCACAACATTAACCGTATTTTTGGTATTGTCTTTTAACGCTACGTCTGCCTTCTCCAGCAAATCCGCTATGTTCTTTCCGTTATCCGGATTGAGCAGGAAGAAAACTGATTCGTAATGCTTGAGTTTCTTCTGCTCTTCTTCAGGAAGCTGCTGGATAGCTACTTCTATCTGTTTTGCTTTTAACCGCACTGCCTCAACGTCCGGAGCGGTTCTTCCTGGCGAAGCAAAGCGCAACAGGCCCTGCAACAATTTATTGTCTCCGTCCTTGGCGCTAACACCTTCCAGAGAGACAAAGGTAAGGCGTTTCTCTTCTTCTTTCTTTTTCTCTTGCCGCATCCATGGATATTGTTCCTGTTCTGGCTCTTCTTTTTTCTCCTCTTTCTTAATCAGAGGGTGCATGCTTAAGAATTTTTTCTGCTCCTCATATTTAGCGAGGCCAAAGGTTTTAGGCCAGCCGGAGAATATGCGGAAAGTCCCGGGGATAAACACGCCTAGGCGCATATTCACCCAACTTTCAGCGTGCTTCTTACCATAAGCCTCAATTCCCTTTATAGCTAGAATTGGAAGCCCAGCCACTAAACCCCCTAACAAAAAGGCGCCAAATCCTGATACACCTGCTGCAGCTATTGCTCCGGTAATGCCGAGCGTTGATGCCGCCTTAAAAGAAAGTAAACCAGCGACTATATAGGCAAGCCGGGAATTTTCGGCAATCCATCCGGGCCGGGCAAACAACAACCTCTGGCGGATAAACTCAAATTCTGCCTCGGGGTTTGCCTCAACCTGCTTTAACATTGCGCCTACTTCTTCAAGCCTGGCCTTTTTATCTACTATGCTAAATCCTGAGGCCCAAGACCTAATCCTCTGCCATTCGAACGCGTGCGGCAGGCCGGTTAATTCGCGGAATCTGGCATCAATATCATAATCCTTACCTTTATTATCTTTAAGCTCCAACTCTATGATTTCATTGGCTGACTTAATAATTTGCTTATTCTTAGGATTGGTTAAGAAAGATAAATAACCAAGGGTATTGCTTAAGGACGGCCCGAATTCCTGTAATGTCTCTGCGCTAATCCCCAGGAATTTAGCGGTCCTGGTTAAGCCGTTATCAAATTTCGCCTTGGATTTATCAGAGGCATTGCCGAAACCCTTGGACAAAAGTTTCAGAAACTTATTGGCGGCGTGTAATTCTGCGAACCCTTCGCCAAAATGCTGACTAAAGGGCAGGGCATCGCGCCAGGTAGAAGGAAGCGGATGATTAAGGACGAAACGCATTGCCTCAGGCATAACCCCCATCTCTTTATACATCTGCCGGCGTTGCCGCCAACCTGATAAACTTCCGCGCCTTGAAGTCTGAAGCCATACGGCAAGATATCCGGGATTACGCACCAGGTCCAAATATACCAAGCGCTGGCGGACAGGGTCACCTTGGTATTTCTCGCTGGTTTTTAGAGCGCCCAGCAATTTATTATAGAAGAATGCGGAGCTTACCTCTCTCTCAAGAGTGTCAAAATTATATTCGTATTGCGGCCGGACCAAGAAAGCCAAGGTATCGGCAAATTCCTTTTGCTGATTAGACGTGTAGCCCGTAACATTCGATATGTTATTATTAATAAAGGCGAGGGTGGCTTGTAAAATCTGCTGGTGATGTTCTAAGGGAGATAGCGTATCAGGAATTTTCGCTAATTCGCTATTTAAATCGCAAACTAAGTTAGCTAAAATCAGCGGAGGGCCGGTTTCTATTTGAGAGCTCATGAACCCTGCAGTCATTTTTAAAACTTCTACAGTAGCAAGAGGATTCAACCGCGCGGTATGGATTGTCTTATAAAATTCTGCCTTTTGTTCAATAGTCAAGGCGGCTTCGCCTTTTTCTGTCTTGGATTTATCCATGCCGCTTACTAATTGCACTACCTTGCTATCGCCTGACACATCTCCCGGGACCTTTATTTCTTCAGGAAGTACGCGCCCCTCAAATCTCTTGGCCGCGGCTACTACGCCAATTAAGTCTTCTGCCGTCCTAAAAGAAGCGTTCTTATCGGCCTTGATACTATCATAATCACTTCTGACTACCTTGGCAGCATATAAGAAATCTCCGGCTATAACCTTGTTCAGATTACTTACCTCGGAACTAGTGGATAATGTTTCAAATATCCGTTCCGCAAAAGAAGCCACATCCTTAAACATCTGGTTCAATACCTTCTCTCCCTCAAGCGAATAACGAGACAACATTAAATCCGGATTATTTTTGTGTTCGATCGCCTCAGCCAACTTGTCATTCAAAAGCTTTATTTCCTGCGCGTTTCTGGGATTGGCGTTCCTGAGCATCTTGTTGAGGGTCTCAATTATTATGGACCAACCTGCCTGGCGGGAATGGTGTAAAAGGGCGTTGGAATTCTGGATGATATCGTGATAATGGGCATTGAGCAATAGATCCTCAAGTCTGTCTGACTGTTGGCGGCTGAATATAGCTTGTTGTTCTTTTGGTTGATTCTTCGACCATAGCCCTGCCGCCTCCAAATCACTACTCATAGTATCTTTACCCGCCGGGTCGCCGATTATCTTCTCTGCCTTCAGTATATCGGATATTGATTTACCTCTTGCGCTCTCATCATCAAAACTCTTTTGCTTCTGGATCAACCGATCAGGGTCAAAGAGCACAAATCTCTCATCCCTACTTCCTCCTTCGCGGTTGTTCCTGGAAATCACCTGCAGAAGTTCAGAATACGACCAATTTTCTCCGTCAAGCACTATCAAATGCCTGCGGCCTTGATTATCCGCTCCGGTGGCGGTCTGCTTACCACCTAAAATAATCTCCGATTCATGGCCTATCCTGGCCAGATCTTCCACGCTTCCTTCCGGAACCCGCTCAACAAATTTAATTTCTTTTTCTTTACCATCTACTATTACTATCATCCCTTCAGCAGTATCGTTCTTAAAATTCATACGTTCTTTGAGGAATTTTTTGAATTCTTCGCGTTTACTGGAGGACTTGCAATAAATAAGCCAACCCCAGGTCAAACTCTTACCCATCAGTCCAAAGGCCTCGCTTAACCTGTTAGCGTCAGAAACCTCTCTTGCTACCGCATTAAATTTGGTTGAGCTTACCCTCCTTAATCCTCTTCCTATCTGCAGATCATGCATCAACCTAACCCCGGCCGCGGTTCCGGTAAAACCTAATACCGAAGNTACTTAATGAAAATCTAAGCGCGCCCGGCAGATCCGTCTCTTTTTTAGTTATGGTAGTAAAGATCTTCTTAAAATCCAGGCCTTCCTTTATGGCTAAAGCGGCGTGGCGCGCAACATCGCTAAGCACTCTTTCTTTTTGCAGATTTTGATTATCGTCCAAAGGTATTATCTTATTTTCGGTACGGTCAACATCGTAAGTGCTTCCTCTTTCTTCAAACAAGGCCTTAAAGGCGCCTTCAACTGCCGCCATATCTAAATGCAAACGTTCAATCCTATCTACTGCGGCTGCGTTTAATTTCCACTCACCCGTTCCCCTGTCATAATAAATCTCGGCCTTGTCTGAAGCTAATACTTCGGCTTTCCCTTTTTTATCGCTAACCAAGGTGATCTTAAAGCCATCTGCCGTGCTGGAGGTATCTCTCGCCAACCAATTCTTCAATGCCTCGGCAGGATTATCTTTCCAATCGGTTAAAGCTACCCCGTTTGTCACCCATTCCAGGGCCTTTTTGATCGATGTCTCGCTTAATTTATATTTCTCTCTCAGTATCTTTTCCAGAGAAACCATGCCTTCGCCTACGATATAGATGGTCTGTCCGGAGAAAGGAAGATGAATCTCATCTATACGCACCGTATCCTGCCTGTTCAAGGATTCCAATAGGGCAGCGTCATCAATATTGCGGATATGGCCAAAGTTGTCATGGCTTAAGATCACGATTCGCTTGGAATCTTTTAAGGCGGCGGTTAAATCCTTAACCCTGTCTGCGTCCTTGCGCCGCATTATCGCATCGCCGTCTTCCAGCTCCCAACCAAACCGTTTCAAGAAGCTTTTTACAATTCCGTTCTTGCCACCTGCGCTCAATGCTCCGGCATCGCCGGCCCTTCCCACCCAAAGAATATTTGCTTCGGGGTCTAATGCTTTCCTTACTACCGTTTCTATAGCATTGCCAAAAGTCTTACCTGCGCTGGTCTCCATTTCCACGCTCTGCTCAGCCAAAAGGCCAAAGACCATTTGTATCTGTTTGATGGATTTGTCTTTAAATTCCGCCTCTTTATTCTTCTGGAATTTTTCTTGAGCACTGGGTTTGGTAAGATCGAATTCCGCCTCACTGATAAGCTTGCCGCTTTCGTCCTTAAAATCTTTTTTCGCCTTAATCCTCTGCCATTCTATTTCAAACTCGGCATTTATTTTTTCTTGCGTAAGCTTATCTTTGATCATTGCTTCAAACGGAGGCGAGCTGATCCTTACCAGCACCTTGAGCCTGTTTCATCTCTTGCACAACGCGCTCAGCTTCCCCGGTAATTCTCTGGATCAAATCTCCTTCTTTTAATGCTGGATCGATATCGGACTTATTAAATACCTCGACCATCTTAGCAAGCAAAGCTTCATCTATAAACAATTCTGGAAGTTTTTCTGCTTTACGCTCACTGTTAATCTTGACAACTATATCATTAAGGCCGTCTGCCGCTAAAACAACTTTCCCGGATCGATGATCTATAGTTATTTTTCCATCTTTTACTGCCCTGGCAAAAATGTCTCCTATGCTTTCTTCTGTTACCTTGGCCTGGAAAACTTTATTTATAATGACTACCCACTCTTTGTCTTCCTTGGCGTCAATAGGCATCTCCCAGCCTTTTCCGCTAGTACTCTGGATAACAGTTTTTCCGTTTTGCTTTAAAGCGTCAATGTGCGCCTTCAATTCTTGGATGCTCAGGCGCTGTAAGTCATTTATCCCTCGGTCATTTCTTACTTGGCTTAACCTTTCGTAGGAAACATAAACCTGCCTCAGGCCAAATAATCCGTAATTCAACTTAATGATTTTTTCTTGACCGGGAGTCTTAGCAATCTGCAGGGCACGTTGTATTTCGGCAGTAGGAACCTTGCTTAACACCTGGATCCTTAATGCCTCCCAGGCCTTCTCGCGATAAGTGGATATATCCAGATTAGGATCAGGATACATCTTTAATTGACGGGTAAAGGCCTTGAGCTCTGATTTCAAAACTCCGGTTTCGCGCGTAGGAACAAATCTTCCTACCGGCTTCAAAAGAAGAGTAGGAAATTTATCTAATACTTTTAGTAGAGAGTCCCGCCGGCTCATCGTTTTAATAGTTGCATTATTAATTACGGAAACATCCCTAACCTTTCCCTGCGGCAGTTCGGGCGCTTTTGACTTTGCCTGGATACGAGCTAAACAGGCCTCGCGCACATCTACGTTCTTAAAATCCAGGCCTAATTTTCTGGCTAAGCGCCAGGCATAAAAGATATCTATTATTTCACTCAGCCGGCCCTTGCCTAAAGCAATACTTTCACTGCCGTCCCTTCTATTCGCCTGCCTGAATTGAGGAGCAATATTAGCCTTGGCAAAGCTTATTTGCATACGCGTTATAACAGCACCTAAGCGGCTTATCGCGGCACGCCCGGAACCATTAATAATAGAATTGTGGTAATCATATTCTGCCTGGTGCAAGGCAATTTCTTTGCGCAAAGAACGCTTATTTACATTAACTGCTTTTACCGGCATTCCCCCTTTTAGGAAATCGGGATTATTGGCAGCATCTTCAATTGCTTTCTTGACCGCCTGATCTGTAAAATTAATACCGGATAAATCTATTTTAGATTTGGCCCTTTCCGCCTTTTCCCAGCGTTGTGCTATTTCGGGCAAAAGTCTTTCATCAACGGATAACTTTTGAGCCTTCACAAAATGCTGCAGGTTAGTTAAGATAAAGCCTTCTGCGGCTTTAGCCTTAAGTTTGACAACTGCCGCTTCCTTCTTTTCCTGCGCTTCTCTCCTGGCTTTAAATTCCCTGCCCACCACTTGAACCGCTAAACCCTTGCCCACACTCCCTAATTTTAAGGACTGTCCGGAAACTTCCAATTGCCGGAAAGGATTATTCTCGATAAGAACCTGTCGAACGGAGTTGCTTGTTTTCACATCTTTGATTGGATTGTATGTCTTTATCAATTCAAGTCTTGTGTTAATTGATACTTTTCCGGACTCCAGCAATTCCTGGGCGGCCTGCAGCCATTCTTTATCTTCTACGGCCTTCCTGCCGGTAAGCTTCCTAAAGTCTTTTGCCAACTTTTTAGCCAGAGACTCCTTGCTCAGGCCTCGATAATAGCCCTCGTTAACACCCTCGCTGATCCTGGCTACGCCTAATTCGGTTGCCTCTTCCCGGCTGAAAATAATAGGCAGGGTGAACTCGTTTCCCTCGTCAGTGGTCAGTTTAATACCCTTAAGCGTAATCTTGTCGCCTTCCACTTCTACGCCCTTACCGGTAATCAGGTTATCAGATGCTACCTTAGGCAAAAGCCCGGAATTCTTCGCCCCAAGAATATAGCCGTGAGCCAGGTCTAATAAAGTGGCGGCATTATGTAAGGCTGTGGGCATCTTGTCTCCGAAGAACGTCTCTAGTGTTGACCTGGCCAGTTTTGCCCTTTCCGGAGTCAAGGGGGAATTTCCCATACGCACTATTTTACCTTCCGGAGTGGATATATCCATGATCCTGCCGGCGTGCTCGCGGTATGCAGTTTCCTGCGCCTGCAGCCCTCTTCCTACTTGAGCGCGCGCGAAAGCTTCATGCCTGGCGAGTGTTTCTGTCAAATCCTTAAGCGCTTGCCCCTTATCATCTGTCTTTGAGTATTTATCAGCAGCAGTTTTAAAGGTATCATTTGTATCTTTTAAGCCCGTGATCGCTTCCAAGACCACTACTAATTCGCCTAAGGGATCCTTGCCTGGTAATGCCTTGAAGGCCTTTTCCAGGTCGGTTTTAATGCCTTCACGGCCTAATCCGTCGGCTGCGTTTATTGCCTTTACCAGATCATCGATTTTTCCGCTTTCAGCATACAGCCTGGCAGCGACTTCAAATTCTGGTTTATCCTGGCCGGTAATGGACTTTAAAACATCGACGATTGCGCCGACCTTATTTGAAGAATAAAGTATATTGCCTATCGCTACTTTTAGCGCGCCGCTATCCCGATTGGTAAAGGCGCGGCTGATAGCCTCAAGGTGGGTGACCGCTTCGTCAAACTTAAGGCTGCGCAAAGATTGAGCGGGTTGCTGTCCTGCAGCCGCCTGCGTCTGGCGTGCCTCCCATAACTGCTTTAATGCCTCCCTGGTTGAATTATCAAGCGCCATTTTCGGAGAGCTTAATTCTGCGGCCGCTTTTTCGATCAATTTTACTGTATCTTCAGGCAGGATCACGTCTCTTCCTTCGGTATCCTTAGACTGCAGATGATTACTTAAGAAATCAGTTAATAATCCTTTTAATTGCTCGGGCGAGGTGGCGTTCTTCAGTTCTTCGGACAATTTCTCGAGCCCACCAATTGTCTTTAACTTTGCAAGGTCGCCCTGGAAATCCCGGAAACCCTGTTCGGTAAACCGCCGGGTAACAGGATCTTTACGCCCGGGCCTAGCTGCAAGAGCCAATTGGCTATTCTTAGGAGTAAACTGAGGGATCATAAAGAAACCCAGCCACTTCCCATAAGATTTGCTTGCTTCAGGAAGTTGCCCCGTGCGGTTATAAAACGCATAGTAGCCATTGCCCAACTGTTCCACCCTGATCTTCCCTGTCGAATCGGTAATAGGAGTATATCTGGGGCTTATGCCGCTATACTTCTGGCCTGCTTTATCCAGAAAATCCACTGCGGTATCAATGCCGGTTACTACCAGAGGCATAAAGAGCAGCGTATTATCCGCCCACTTCAAGACGCCGGCAACCTTTGCCGCGGCCTCAGGAGTCATCTTTACGCTTGTAAGCGGTATTCTTAATTTTTCCAGCCCCCGACTTAACAGTGAAGGGCTATTGGTAGCTGAATCCCACGTCCCCCGGGCTGCCGCCTCGGAATCTGCGCCGAATTTATTGCGCAGCCACTTCACGCTATCA
>JAPLLP010000256.1:10981-14989 GCA_026387515.1 Candidatus Omnitrophota bacterium
ACATATTGATCATGTGCTTCATCCACAAGCCTGAGCGCGGGCCTTCGATAGCGCTGCGTAATAAATCGTTTGCGCTTAAAGTAGTAAAGGCTATCCCGTAATCGCCTATGATCACCTTGCCTGTTTCATCAAGCGTCTCGGCTACGTAACCTCTCTTTTGCACCCAGGTAGAAGGACTAAATATACGGATATTCCTCACCGCTGCCTGAGTCACCGCATCTTTGGAGAGTTCGTCATTCTAACGGCCTGCTCTGACTTTAATACTCTCCCAGCCCGCGCCACCGATGGTAAATGCCGGAGAAACTAAAAGCCATTCGATTGCACCGGAAGCAGCATTCTTATAGAAAAACTCCGGGCCTGCAGAGGCCTTGCCTAAGTTTATCCGGTTAAACACGGTAACCTGCGTTTCACCCTTGCCGGATAACTCTTTTAATCCTTTTAAGATATTGGTGCTTTGCCTAGACGCGTATAACGCGGTTAATCCGCCGAGAAGGCCGCCTTCTGTTGCGTCAATGACATACACGTTCCAGGATTTCAGGTCTCTGTGCACTGCGTCCTTGAGCAGGTTCACTCCGCCTTCTGCCGCCGCTCCCACGCCAAAACCAAGCAGGAATTTTTGACCACGTAAGGACCAGGCGCGTAAACCCCAAGCGCTTTGTCCTTTAGCCAGCTCGCGGCCAAGTATGCCTCCTAAAGGACCGCTGCCGTTAAAACCGTATCTTACGCCTAAACCAATGATCCCGCCGCGCAGATAGTTCCAAGGATCAGAATAATTTCTCCCTAATCTGGTAAGGAAAGGCTCAGTGGCAGTCTCGTTCTCCAGCCAGGTCTTCATAAGCGGAAATGCCGCCGCGCCGGTTACGCCAGCCAAGGCGTATCTTTCCGCGCCTAAAACAAAACTTCTTGATACATAGCCTCCGCTAATTTTTGAAACCCTCGATACAAATCTAGTATTAAGCGGAGTAATCTTCCCTTTCACAAAAGACCAGTCTTTTACTACCGCAGATAGGCCTGCGACGCCGCCGATCATTGCCCCCAGACCGGCGCCATGCAGGTAATGCCCTTTTATTGATTCCGAGGTCGGCGCCTGGCCGGCAAATACCGCGTCAGAGAGCATGCCGGTTAATAGGTAAGTCTCACCCCAGAGTCCGGCTTGCGAACCCGCATATTGGCCTATCCCTGCCCCATAACCGACAGCGAGCTTTGCTCCCTGAAAATACATCTTCCTTACAAGATCATACGCCGAGGATTTGGATAAAAACCCTGACCAAAACCTAGGGCTAAAAGTGGTATATCGTATAACAGGAACTGAGGCATTCCTTGCTGCCTCGGCAAGCTTTAACAATCTGGTAGAGCTCGCCAAGCGCCCAGATACCGCTGTCAATGCGCCTGACCCCACTAGCAACGCATGAATGCCCACATCGCCCCAACTATTAAAACCAATACCCTCTCCGGTTGCGATATAACTTGATACCTGGGCCACGCCTTCATTAGTTGTCGCCCATAATACTATTTGCGTAGCCAGCCTTAACTTCTTGATCTGACTGATGTAGCTGATGCTTGCCGGAACGTATCCGCTTGCCAGTGCGAATAAACCTTCGCTCATTCCCGGCATCTGGCCATTTATGGATAAATTTGTCAACACGTCCAAGTTATAGCTTATGGATCCCAAATATGCCCCTGAATCTAAAATTGTTAAAGCGCCGTCAGCAATTTTCCCCAGGCGGCCATATTTTCCTATATTAACTCCCTCTTCTACGATTTTCGCGGTCTTTATGGCCCTTACGATTCCTATAGCGCGGCCTATGCCGGGGATCGCCGATAAAACGGTATCAACAGTTGCTTCTCCTCCGGTAAGGCCTTCGCCGGTCAGGCCTTTCTTAAACAAATAATGGCCGGTTACTCCTAAAATGGTAGAAGTGACGGCAACAGTAAGGCCGATTGCCAATGCGCCTGTGCCCCAAACCGGCACGGTGATAGCTAGAGCAACTCACCCACCATCAGCACTGCGCCTCCCACGGTCTCATATTGATTCATATTGGGGTGCGCATATCCAAATTTATACGCCCATCTCCAAGGACCCCACCATTCTTGACTTCCCTCAAGCCCTTCTCGGGCAGTAAATGCCATCATTGCAGGTATCGCATACGCATAAGCGCTGGCAATCTTATTCTTGGCAATGAGATTCGCTACCGCGGCAATATTATTACTTGAGATACCGCCCTTTTGTAATATAGAGGCGAATACCGTATTTTCACCGTGACGCGCCTTTGACCCTACATCGCGGTAAAGAACGGCGTAATTTAGAGCGGAAATGGCCTGCGCCAGACCGGCTGATTGCGTAGTAACTCCCAACGCGGAGGCATACTGAGAAATAAAATTATTTTCTATCGCCAGTAACGCCGCTTTCTCCATCCTGAACTTCTTACTATCACCCATTACCTCGAGTTTCTGGGACGCGTAAGCAACCGTAGCGGTCAAGGCCTCGGCCAGGGCAACGTTGATCGGCAGACTGGGATTGTCAGTCAGGATGCTTGCAAGTTGCTCCGCGGTCTTCAGTTCTGCCTCTACCGCCACCCGCATCTGCACTGCCTTCTGGCGCTCCTCACTACCCTGGGCTTCGCGCTCTACCTGCTGCGCTATAGCCAGTCTCTTCTGACGGCTCTCCACCCATCTATTGACAATGTTACCGGCAATGGCGTCTAATTGCGCCGGGTCATTATGCGCCGCGTCGATCTGCGGCAAGATATAACGGCAATGCGCCTTTTCGGCAAACGCCTTCAAAAGATTAACATATGCCTGAGTGCTCTTATCCACCGTATCGGATAAGGCAACCCGCTTACCCTGCGCTAAATCCCAGGCCCTGCCTTTATTATCAATATATACGCCGTCTATCTCTCCGATAATGTTCATCTCACTAGTAATAGGCCGGCCATCGGAAAGACTGGCATGGATCTCTTTCCATTTTGATTGCTCGGGATCTATGCTTCCGTCCGGCCGATAAACGGTCTCTCTCTGGATCACGCCGACAATGTTAGTAACTTTTAGCATCCCGTTTTCCAATATCTCAAAAGAGCGTCCGTCCTTATCTACGATATGGGTAGTTTCTAACTTAACGCCGTTTTCATCCACAAAACACATAGCTGCTGGAGTCACAACATCTGAATCGCCAGCCCGGGCTTCCGGATGAAGATGGGTTGATAACCTTTGTCCTACAGCGGAAATTACCAAGACTCTCTTACCGTCAGGAGTAGTAATAACATTCTGCAACGCGCACTCTTGAGTAAAGCCACTTGATCTATAGGTGATCTTAACGGATAAATTCCCGTTAGTGACATCCAGCTTAGCGCCTGGCGGCAGGGAATTGGTCATAACGTTCAACGCGGGATCTATATATGAAGAGGTAGCCTGTACGGTTTCTCTCTTCCCTATCGCAATACCTGAGCGCGATGCCAAATAATTGCCTTTTGCGTCTACGCTGACGTATCCGGCATTATCCTTAAGGAAAGCAGCTAAGCCGGCAGCCTGAGATGCCTTAGCAGGATCCCCCTGATTAAGATAGGCCTCTGCTGCCAGGGCATAAAACTGTTGAGCCTTCTTAAACTGCCCCTTCTGCCCTAAAGTATTACCTATATTGTTAAACAATCCGCCCAGTCCTTGCACGCGCGGGTCTAAAGCAAAGGCCTTCTGCGCGCATATAATAGCCTTATCAACCTGATTGGTATCATATAAATACTGGCCCATCTGCTCCTGATATACCGCTTCTGGTTTATACCCTACTCCTACTACGGGTGCGCGTTTATAATCCGCGTAGGTAACTTGTTTATCTCCAAAATCAAGTACCGCGGTATCGGGATATTCCACCTGATAGGTAAAATCAATGATCTTTTTGGTCCGGGGATCAAAAAGGGCCACGTGCGGCTCCTTTAACCCTTTAACATAGACCATCTTCAGTTCAATACCTAGCTTATTAAATATCTCCGCGGCTTCTGCGCGATGCACCTCCAC
>JAPLLP010000265.1:0-2300 GCA_026387515.1 Candidatus Omnitrophota bacterium
AAATTCAAGGAATTTTTATCTCCTAACACGCCGGGTAAAAGCCGCACCACGGCATCCAATAAGACCATAGCCGGAAGCTCTCCTCCGGTCAAAACATAATCTCCTATAGAAACTTCTTCATCAACCAAATGTTCCCTCACCCGCTCATCCACTCCTTCGTAATGCCCACAGATAAAAATAAGATGTTGCTGTTTAGCCAGCCTTTTGGCAATCGCCTGATCAAACCTCTTGCCCTGAGGAGTGAATAGAATGATCTTCCTTTTATTAGTACCAGAACGCACTTTACGTTTTAAGGCTTCCACTGCCCGGAATACCGGCTCCGGACTAAAAAGCATACCTGAGCCTCCGCCAAAAGGGCGATCATCTACCTTGCGGTGTTTATCCAAGGTATAATCCCTAAGGTCATGCACGCGAATGGCAACCTTGCTCTTATCCTGCGCCCTCTTTAAAATGGATTCATTTAAAACAGGGCTAAACATCTTAGGAAATATGGTAATGACGTCTATGCGCATATTAATTCGAGCCATTATATTTACTCAGGAATTCTCTCTTAAATTCAATAAATCTATCCTCCCGTATTGCATCACGAGCATCTCGCATTAACTTTAGAAAAAAATGCACGTTGTGCCAGGAAACCAGCCTTAACCCTAGTATCTCTTCCGCGTTAAATAGGTGACGAAGGTAAGCACGGCTGAAATTTTTACAGGCATAGCAGTCGCACGCCGGATCCAGAGGCTTGAAATCTTCAATATATGGGGCATTTCCTGCGGCATACCCACACCCATAAGGTAACGAGGTTTTTCTTGCGGCAGGAATCCTACAGTTAGGTTGATGATATTATACATTAAATTCTTAGGTTCTCCAACAGAAACCCCTCCTAGCGAGAAACCATCAAAATCCATCTCTGCCAGGCGTTCGGAACAGGCCTTACGTAAATCCTCGTAGGTTGCTCCCTGCACAATGCCGAATAACAACTGCTTATCAGCCCCTCCTACTTTAAGTTCTTTGATTTTGTTCAAAGAACGCCCGGCCCAATCGATCGTCCTCTCAACCGCTACTTCAGCCATATCCCTGGCGCAAGGGTAATGCACGCATTCATCCAAAGGCATCATAATATCCGAACCCAAAGCGCCCTGGATTTCGATCACCGATTCAGGGGTCAAAAGATGTCTGTCTCCGTCAATATGCGACTGAAATTCAACCCCCCGGTCGCTTACCTTTCTTAAAAGCGCCAGGCTAAATATCTGATAACCGCCGCTATCGGTTAAGATAGGTTTCTGCCAGCTTATAAAATTATGCAAGCCCCCGGCCTTTTTTATAACCTCAAGGCCGGGACGCAATAATACATGGTAAGCATTGTTAAGGATGATTTGGGCTCCGGACTGCTCCAGTTCTGCGGGGGAAAGAGTTTTGACTGTGCCTTGCGTTCCCACTGGCATAAAACAGGGAGTATCAATCTCTCCATGCGCCGTAATAAGCTTGCCTGCGCGAGCCTGAGTATGTTCGTCTTTATGAATTAATTTAAACATCTCTATATAATTAACATGGCGTCGCCGTAACTATAGAACCTGTATTTTTTGGCAATTGCCTCCTGATATGCCGCTTTAACCAACTCAGTCCCGGCAAACGCGCACACCAGCATGAATAGCGTAGTGCGCGGAAGGTGAAAATTAGTCAATAATGCTTGAGCCAGTTTAAATTCGTAGCCGGGGTAAATGAACAAATCGGTAAAACCTCCCTGGACCCCGGAGGCATAAGATTCAAGCGCGCGCAGGCTGGTGGTTCCCACAGCACAGATCCGCCTGCCTTCTAAACGCGCCTTATCTACTGCGTTCTTGGCTTCTTCGGGTATCTCAAGATATTCCGGCTCCATCTTGTGCCGCGTAATATCGGCTGTGTTTACGGGCTTAAATGTCCCTGGTCCGACGTGCAAAGTCAGATATGCCATCATCGCACCACAGGAAACCATTTCTTTTATCAAATCTTCGGAAAAATGCAATCCTGCGGTAGGCGCAGCCACCGCTCCCGGGCGGCACGCGTATACCGTCTGATAATAAAGCTCATCTTCTTTTTTCGGCTCTCTCTTTATATACGGAGGTAACGGCATAACCCCTAATTTATAAATATCTTCGATTCCCCCTCCGGAAAAAGTAACCTCATCCTTATCACTAAGATAAGCGTACAAACCATTGCCGTCTAAACTGATTTTTTCACCTAACTTTATGCGCCCGGGCTTGACATAGGCGCTAAAAGTCAAACCAACCTTACGATTTAAAAGCAAAAACTCTACCTTTCCCCCG
>JAPLLP010000265.1:2310-13538 GCA_026387515.1 Candidatus Omnitrophota bacterium
AATACTATTAAATACTCTTTAGCTATATAAGAGAGTATATCCCGAAAAGTAAGGTGTTCGATGGTCTTACTCCGGCGGTTCAATACCAAGAGCCGGGCAGTATCCCTCTGTTCCAAAGGATACTGGGCGATCAATTCTTTAGGTAAGATGTAATCGAAATCAGAAAGCCTCATTGCATCAAAGTTACTTCTGCTCCCGGATAATAATGCCGCAATATATCGATATATGTGTGCCCGGATTTAGCCATAAAATATGCACCCCATTGACACAGACCTACGCCGTGCCCCCACCCTACCCCCTCAAAAACTACGTCGCTATGCACAACGCTAACCTCAAAATTGGTGCTTCTGATCAGATTAGGACCGATAATATTACGAAAATCCTTTGCCGATATATTTATCTCCTCTGTAAGCGAAGAAATCTTCAGGTCTGTTACGCGGCCAGAGGCGTCCTTGCCCGCAGGGAAAATAGCCATTATGCCGCCTATTTTGTAGCCCGCAGAAGCAAACTCTTTTAAGAACTCTTGCTTAGACAACACATAATGCCAGTTATAATGCGGTGATTCCTTACAGAAATCACAAGGCACCCCCTTTAACGGAGGTAGTTCGATCTTCCAAAGGACCGAGGCATCTTCGGTATGACCACCACAGGTAGCGGAAAAAAAGGCGGGAAAAATCTTCCCCTGATAAGTAAGCACGCACCCCCTGGTATCCTCAACTGCCGCATTAGTGCGCTGACGCTCCGAAGTAAGCCCTCCGTAGACCTGAGAATAGATATCACTCGTGACATCAAAATCTCTTAGATTATTTTCTTGCATCTCGTATAAAGCGTAGGTCCGGCATACTATGGCCTGGGCCCTTAAAGCTTCCTGAGGCCAGTAATGGGAAGCCTCGTGGTAAAGAATACCTCTTATATAATCTTCGAGATTAACGATGTTTATAACAACTAGGCGCGCGTCCGGCCTCTTATAGATCCGTATGTTGTCCCTGAAACGACGGCCGTTGATAATCAGCTCCGCCGGAGCAGTAACATTAATTAATATAGAATTGGAATTAGCCTTAAAATTACCCAATACTATGCCTTCCTGCCCAGAGCACACGGTAACATTCAAGCCCCTGCCGCGGCTGATTATTTTCTTGGAATCAGGCTCTTGTATTTCATATGGCCCTTTTATCCTTAAGGAAAAGGAAGGCGCATCCTGCAGGACAGCCGCACGAATATACTGTGGCTCGTCGGCATAAACACAGCGCACAAAAACACCAAATAATATAGCGGCCGAAAGAAAAATCCCGGTAACCCAGCCTAATATTCTCTCTATCTTCGAGACCATAGCCAAAATAAAAGCGACAAAATAATGCTGATTATTATTGAGGTAGCCAAGGGAAAATAAAAAGTAAAATTTTTGCGTTGAATATATACATCCCCGGGCAGCCTCCCTAAAAGAAGGACCTTAGTAATTAAGGTTTTGGCGATTTCCTGCATCTTTCTATCTCCGAATATAAACAACCGCAATATTTCTGACAATATATCCCTTTTGCCCGGGCCTGGTCGTGCGCCTTCCGGAAACCAGGACGGAAATCTTCGTAATAAAACTCTACACCCTCGACTTGCGCCGTCTTAAGCCCAATCGCCTTAAGCACCTCCTGGTCTTGATAAGGGCTCACTAAAAGCGTAGTGGTAAAGGCGTCGAGACCTTCTGCTTTGGCCATCTGCGCCGTTCTCTTTAATCTTAAAGACCAGCATATCGAGCATCTTGCGGGAGCCTCTTCTTTGAGATTGACGGCCTGGAAGAATTCCACTGGGGCATATTCGGGATACATTACTTCTACTTGCCTCTCTTTTGCCAGGTTTTCTACTGCCGCCTTGCGGGCTTTATATTCCGCAAAGGGATGGATATTCGGATTATAGAATAATCCTTTAACCTGAAAACCTCTATCGCGCAATTGCTCCAAGGGATAAATCAGGCACGGCGCGCAGCAGGTATGTAATAAAATCTTCATCGACAAAAAATAGAAATATACAGGGTTACTCTTTGTGGGGGTATGAGGCGGTTCCTAAAACATCTCTTCCTGATTCTCTTTGTTATATTTTTTCCCAAAGTGCTCGAAGGCCTTCTGGGTAGCAAGCCTACCGCGGGAAGTCCGCTTCAGGTAACCGGCGCTTAAAAGATAGGGCTCGACGGTATCGGTTAAAGTATCTACCTCTTCATTCAAGCTCGCCGCCAGTGATTCCACACCTACAGGGCCTCCCGAATAAGTATCCAGGACCACCTTAAGGACCTTGCGGTCGATATCATCCAGGCCGGCTTTATCAATCCCAAGCTCCTCCAGGGTGTTTGCGGCGATCTGGAGATTAATCTTGTCCACTTTTTTAACCTGGGCGTAATCGCGGATCCTGCGCAATAACCTGTTGGCGATACGCGGGGTGCCGCGGGCACGCCGGGCAACTTCATGAGCCGCCTCTTCGTCAATCTTCATCCCCAACACATCCGCGGAGTGACTGACGATCCTTGCCAGGTCTTCCACTTTATAGAAATCCAAGTGGTATAATATCCCGAATCTGGAGCGCAAGGGGCTAGCCAACAATCCTGTCCGAGTGGTCGCCCCGACCAGCGTAAAAGGTTTGAGGTTAAACTTGATGGTCTTGGCATACGGGCCTTTATCAATTACAAAATCGATCTGAAAATCCTCCATTGCCGGATAAAGAAACTCCTCCACCACCTTAGACAAACGATGTATCTCATCGATAAAAAGGATATCGCCATTCTCGAGGTTAGTCAATATACCAATCAAATCACCGGCCTTTTCAATTGCCGGACCGGAGGTCGCGGTAATCTTACCATTCATCTCGTGGGCTATAATATGGGCTAACGAAGTCTTGCCCAACCCCGGCGGCCCGGAAAGAAGCACATGTTCCAGAGGCTCGTTACGCTCTCTGGCGGCCGTCAAGCAAACCTTAAGATTTCCCACTACTTCCGGCTGGCCGATAAAATCGGTAAATGCGCGAGGCCGCAAAGAGATGTTCAAAACCACATCTTCTTCGGTCTCATCATGCGTATCGGCCAAGGACACCTCGCGTCCGGATAACGGCACGCTATCCGGTTCCAAGAGCACCTTACGTGAATTAGCCTTCGGCGAGCCCGGTCTGATTTTTTCGCTCATATGGTATGATGTTTTCTTTATTGCGGCTGATCTCTATTTCCTGAAACAGCCCTTTCTGCATAGCCACGATCTCTTTCATGCGGATTAACTCAAGGATCGCCAGGAAATTTACCACTATTTCAATCTTATTCTTTGCCTGAGAAAATAATTCGGAGATGGCAACGCTGGGACGGACCAAGAGAAGATGCAAGATCTGGTGCACCTTTTCTTCCACGGTGAATTCATCCTTGATCACCTCATAAAAAACCTGCCGCGGAACCTCCTCCATGGCCTTGGAAAAGGCGCTGATCAGATCAAAAAGGCTAGCCTCAAAATATACCTCTTGTTTTCCTGCATCCAGAGGCGCACCTTCCTGTTTGGGGCGCTTAAAGACCTGCCCCTGTTCGACCTCTCTGGACTTAAGCTCTTCCGCTACTTTTTTGAAATTCTCATATTCAAGCAGCCGCTTGATCAACTCGGCCCTGGGATCTTCCTGGAGCTCGTCTTCGGGTGTCTCTTCGGCGGGCAGAAGCATTTTGGACTTAATCTCCATGAGCGTTGCAGCCATGACTAAAAATTCTCCCGCGATATTTAGATCCAAAAGGCGCATCAATTCCAGATAACGCAGGTATTGTTCGGTAACCTGGGATATCGGAATATCGTAGATATTTAGATGATCTTTCTTAACCAGGTACAACAGCAGGTCCAGGGGTCCTTCGAATAAATCCAGCTTTATTTTATAACTCATTGAGCACCCACCTGCGCCGAAGGCGCATTTAACGAAATCCCGCCGAGCGATTTTATTCTCTATGCGAGGCGGGATAACCCCATTGCCTCTTTTGCCTCGGCGAAAGTCTTACCCGCCACGGATCTAGCCTTTTCTCGACCGTTCTCCAATATACGCCTTACTTTGGCCTTACTTTCGAGCAACTCCTGGCGCCTTTGGTGAAAGGGTTTTAATTTTTCGATAATTCCGGCGGCAAGCATCTTTTTACAATCCGTGCAGCCTAAAGCCGCGTTGCGGCAGCCCTGCTCAACCTCGTCTTTCTGCTCCGGTAAAAATACCGCGTAATAGGCGTGGACATTACAAGTTTCAGGATGACCCTTATCCGTTCGCCTTACCCTTTTGGGATCGGTAAACATATTGCCGATTTTCTTGCGCAAATCCTCTTCGGTATCAGAGAGGTTAACCGTGTTGTTATAGCTTTTACTCATCTTCCTGCCGTCTAAACCCAACAACCTGGGAGTCTTAGTCAATATCGCCTCAGGCTCGGGGAATACCGCTTTTTTATAAAGCCCGTTGAACCGCCTGGCTATCTCGCGGGTAAGCTCAAGGTGCGGAAGCTGATCCTCTCCTACCGGCACATAACTAGCCTTATAAACCAGAATATCCGCTGCCTGCAAAACCGGATATCCTAAGAATGCGTAAGTATTAAGGTTACGCGTAGTGATCTCGCGCAGCTGTTCTTTATAAGTAGGACAACGCTCCAGCCATCCCAGGGGAGTAAAACAAGAAAAAACCATGCATAAATCAAGATGCTCGCGCACATCGGATTGGATAAAGAGCGTGGATTTTTCCGGATCCAGGCCCGCGCTAAGCCAATCAATTACGTTATCTATACAATTCTCGGACATCAGCGCGGTATCCTCGTATTCGCTCATCAAGGCATGCCAGTCTGCCACCATAAAAAAACATTCGTACTCATCCTGCAGCTTGACCCAATTATCCAGCGCGCCCACAAGGTGGCCTAAGTGTAATTTTCCCGTAGGCCTCATTCCGCTTAATATTCGTTTTTTCATAGTGATGAACACCCGCGCAAATCCGCTTAGCGCGGGGTGTCATAGTTGATGAACACCGGCCCAATTTCCCCAGCGGGGGACACCGGCGCAACTCAAATCAGCGCCGGGTAGCCGATCTGGGCCGGGTGTCATAATTTTCTGGCTATCTTCTCAATCTCGAACGCCTCGATAATATCCCCTTCCTGGTAACCATCGAATCCCTGCACGGTAATGCCGCATTCAAAACCCTCGGCCACCTCGCGCACGTCGTCCTTGAACCGCTTTAAGGATAAAATATTTCCTTCATAAACAACCTCACCGTTCCTGACAATACTAACCGGAGCCTGACGGGTAATCTTGCCTTTATGCACAAAACAGCCGGCGACCGTGCCCCAACGGGAGAGCTTCATAACTTTCCTGATCTCTACCCGGCCCAAAAATACCTTCTTTAGTTTTGGCTCAAGCATACCTTCCAGCGCGGCCTTGATATCATTGGCTAATTCGTAAATAATATTGTAGATCTTGACATCCACCCCTTCTTTGGCAACCAGGGCTTTGGCCTGGTCGTCTGCCGTGACATTAAAACCTAAGATCAGGGCATTAGAAGCTACGGCCAAGATCACATCCGAAGAATTAATACCCCCTACTCCCTCATGTATAAAATCGATCTTTATTTCAGAGATATTCATTTTGTTCAGAG
The DNA here is from genome assembly GCA_026387515.1 of Candidatus Omnitrophota bacterium. Next base: position 7,930 of record JAPLLP010000265.1, read on the forward strand.
TATCTTTGATCGCCTCCAAAGACCCTTGCACATCGGCCTTGATAATCAACTTTAATTCTTTTAACTTGCCCTCTTTGATCTGGGTGTGCAGATCTTCCAGGCTGATCCTTTTAATAGGTTGAGTTGCGAGCTGACGTTCATGTTCCTGGCGTTTCTCGATAATCTGCCTGGCCAGCTTTTCGTCTTCCAAGACAAAAAACTGCTCGCCTGCCTGCGGCACACCCGAAAGCCCCAATACCTCAACCGGAAATGCCGGACCTGCCTCGGATACCCCCTGGCCCCGGGCATTAAACATAGCCCTGACCTTGCCGGAATATTGGCCGACAATGATATATTCATTTAGATGCAGCGTGCCGTTTTGCACCAGAATAGTAGCTACCGGACCTTTACCTTTAGAAAGCCTAGCCTCAACCACCACGCCCTTAGCCAACCTATTAGGATTAGCCTTTAATTCCAATAACTGGGCCTCAAGAAGGATCATATCCAATAATTTATCGATCCCCTCGCCGGTCTTGGCGGAAACCGGCACCACGACAGTCTTACCGCCCCAATCCTCTGCCAAAAGATCCAGCTCTGAAAGTTGCTTTTTGACCCTGTCTACGTCTGCCTGCGGCTTATCCACTTTATTCATAGCCACCACAATGGTCACACCGGCTGCGCGGGCGTGATCAATAGCCTCGCGGGTCTGCGGCATAACCCCGTCATCCGCGGCTACTACCAATACTACTATATCGGTAATACTTGCCCCGCGCGCGCGCATGGCTGTAAATGCTTCATGCCCTGGGGTATCTAAAAAAGTGATCTCGCCATTCTTGAACTTTACCCTATAGGCGCCGATATGCTGGGTTATCCCGCCATGCTCGGAATCGGCAACCTTGGTCTTTCTTATCGCGTCCAAAAGCGAAGTCTTGCCATGATCAACATGGCCCATAAAAGTCACAATGGGAGGCCGGGGAAGCAGTAACCCCGCGCTATCCGGAGTTTCGTGAATGTCTAAAACCTGCTGCTCCGCATCCGGGGCGGATTTTACCGCACAACTGAATTTAACACAAATAGACCTGACTAACGCCTCATCAAGCGTCTGGTTGATATTAGCCATAACCCGCATATCCATCAATATCTTGATCAGGCTTGAGGGTTTTTCCTGTAATCGTATGGCTAAATCTTTCACGGTTATGGGTAACTTAACTTCGATCTCCTTGGTCAGTTTGGGTTCTGGCGGCGGTAATACACCCGGCCCTATCGGATGGGCCGGTGTTCCGCTTTGTGCGGAAGGCGGAGCCGGGGTCGGAACCGGAGCCGGAGTCGGAACCGTAGCCGGAGGAACAATTCGTTCTTTAGGAATGACAACGGGTTTCTCTTGAGGCGCTACCGGAGCCGGCGTAATACGGACCGGCTCAGGCGCAATTTTTTTCACGTGCTCCGTTTTCTTTACCAGTATCTCCTTCTTCTTCGCTGGCGCCTTTAACGCGGGCTTAACCGCTTTTACTACCGGCTTTTCAGGTTTAGGCTTAGCCGCGGGTTTTGGAACCGGCTTGACCTTTACCTTAACGGCAGGCGCGACAGACGATGCTTTTTTAGCGGGCGGTTTTGTTTTTTTAGGAGCCTGAATTTTTGCTTTTTTCACGATCTTCATCACTACCCTCTTTTCATGAACTTAATTTCTTGGCCTCTTCCAATATTTTTTTGGCTTTTTTCTCTCCAATACCTTTTATATTAAGTAATCCTTCTAATCCTGCCTTGATCAGGTCTTCTACGCTCTTAATGCCTGCCTCTCCCATACTAGCCAATGTTTTTTCGCCTATACCGGAAAGCTCGCTCAGGCCAACCGTAGCCTTGGTTTCTTTCTTCTTCTTTTTTGCTTTAGGCTTTAACAATTCTTCTGCCTGGGGCTGCGGCTCTTTAGCGGCTTCCGGCGGCTTGGCCGCGGTATCTTTGGTACGGATATCCAATTCCCAACCGATCAAACGAGAAGCAAGGCGCACGTTTTGCCCGTGTTTGCCGATGGATAAAGAAAGCTGATCATCATCCACTATGACTTCGGCTTTTTGGGCTTCCTTATTAAGACGGATCTCGGCGATCTTGGCCGGAGAAAGGGAAGCCTTGATATATTCCTTGATATCATCGTTATAACGCACTATATCGATCTTCTCTCCCTGTATTTCATTAACAATATTCCTCACGCGGTTACCGCGCATACCTACGCAGGCGCCCACTGAATCTACTTTTTCGTTCTTCGAACAAACAGCTATCTTGGTCCTCTCCCCTGCCTGGCGGGCAATGGATTTTATCTCTACTATACCGTCGTAGATCTCCGGGACCTCTAATTCAAAAAGCTTCTTCACCAGGTTTGGATGCGCGCGCGAAAGGATGATCTGCGGACCTTTGGTATCCTTGCGCACCTCGGCAACATAGGCGCGGATACGCTGTCCTTGCTTAAATTCTTCTTTGGATGACTGGTCGCGTTTTAAAAGGATGCCTTCGGCCTTGCCCAAAAGGTCTACGATAATATTGCCTTTATCAAACCGGTATACCGTCCCGGAGACTATCTCGCCGACCTTGCTCTGGAAATCCGTAAACACCACATCCTTCTCTGCCTCGCGGATCTTCTGGATAATAACCTGGCGCGCAGTTGAGGCGGCAATACGGCCGAAATCCATGGAACGGATCTCTTCCTCATTCTTGAAAGCCTTGATCTTGCCGGTCTCCCGGTCCAGCTCAACCCGAAGCTCCTCGGTCGGCTTGGCATCTATCACCTTACGGGCAGCGCTTAAAATAGCGCTCTCCACCGCCGTGATCAAAACCTCTTTTTTAATGCCTTTTTCTCTCTCTATCTGCTCCAGTATTGCCAATAATTCGCTGCTCATAGCCTTCTCCAATCCTGATGTTAGTCTACTATCTGTTTTCCCCTATTGATATTCACCAAAGGAATCTCTAAAATATTACCTTGCGCGTCTATATATACCGAATCCCCTTCTATTCTATTAATTATACCATCCCATTCAATTTTTCCGTTAACCGGAGAACTCAAGAAAAACCTTACATTCCTGTTTATACAGCGCGTAAAATCGCTCTTGACCTTTAGCGGCCTGTCCAGCCCCGGAGAAGAAACCTCTAGAATATAACGCTCATCCGCCAGGATATTTCTCTCCTCCATCATCCTACTTATCTCTCTGTTCAGGCGCGCGCATTCTCCGATGCTTATTCCGCCCAGGGGCTTATCCACCAGAAAACGCAGCACCAAATCTCTTCCTTCATAGTGATGGACCAGCTCAATAAGATCTACTCCCTCCCCTTTTAGATAATCCCCCACCAATCCCTCTAATTCCAGAATTTGCGACTGCCTATCCATTTTACAAACTAAGAATATTTTTTAATATTTCGTCCTTAGCGCCGGTTATTTTCTTGTTATCACGGCGGATTTTAAGTTCCAGGGTCCCATTCTTTAAAAATTCCTTGCCAATGATTATTTCCAGAGGGATTCCCAGGAGATCGGAGTCTTTAAATTTTACTCCGGCGCGCTCATCCCTATCGTCAAGCAAGGCCTCAACGCCTCTATCCTTTAATTCCTGATACACGGCATAAGCGCACTCCGTAATCTTGGGGTCGGTAACATCCAGAGGAACTACGATCACCCCATACGGGCTTACCTCTTTAGGCCAGATGATCCCCTGCTCATCGTGGTTCTGTTCGATGATCGCCGAAATCAATCTTGAGACTCCGATACCGTAACAACCCATAATTATAGGCTGAAGCTTCCCGCTTGCGTCAAGAAAATTTGCCCCGAGACTGGAGGAATATTTTGTCCCCAGCTGAAAAATATGCCCTATCTCAACGGTATTCGTGGGCACCTGTACCGTATTGCATTTAGGGCACATCTTTTTACCGGCGCTGTCTTCTTTGTAAGGGTTGGGATGCCGGCACTTTGGGCAGACCAAAACCACATCCTCGCCGCTTTCAGCAGGGACCATAAATTCATGGGAAACACTACCTCCCATTACCCCGGCATCTGCCTCGACTACCAGAAAATCCAGGCCCAGGCGGCTGAATATCCGGTTGTAGGCGGCAAGCATTATCTTATAATTCTTTTCCAGGCCTTCCTGGTCACGGTCAAAACTATAGGCATCGGAATTTAGTCTGGATCTGATAAAGCACTAAGGGCAATTGTTTGTAAGAAGAAACATGGCCTTTTACCAGGTCAGTGATCACCTCTTCGTGGGTAGGCCCCAGGCATATCTTTCTTCCCCTGCGGTCAGTGAACCGAATCATAGTCTCACCCAGGTCTTTATCCCTCCCGGTCTTAAGCCATAACTCCAAAGGCTGCAGCGCGGGCAATAATAATTCCGCAGCACCCACTTTATCCATCTCCTGGCGGATTATGTTTTCGATATTGCTTAATACCTTTAAACCCAGCGGAAGATAGGTATAAACCCCGGACATAAGCATGCGCATAAGCCCTGCCCTAAGCAATAATTTATGGCTTATGGAATCTGCCTCCTGGGGAGCCTCTTTTAATGTCGGTATAATTGTCTTAGTCCAGAGCATATTCTTATATTTTGCGTAATTCCTCTAGTAAAACCCCGGAACAATTTACAAAAGGAACCTTCCTGATAGACTTGCCTCGCTTAAATAAAAGCCCTTCATTCTTGCCAAAGGCAATACCTATATCTGCCTGTTTGGCCTCGCCCGGGCCGTTAACCACACAACCCATTACCGCAACTTTCAGCGGCCGGGTTGAAGGCTGAAAAGCAACAGTAGACAATTTATTCTCTAGATCATTAACCACGCTTACTAAATCCACCTCGCAGCGCCCGCAAGTAGGACAACTGATGATCTCATGCCCAAAATTGCGCAAGGCCAAGCTCTCTAATATAGCCCTAGCCACCAGGACCTCCTGCACCGGGTCATCGGTAAGAGAAACCCTGAGGGTATCTCCCATCCCTTCGGATAACAAAATCCCTAAGGCGATACTGGATTTGATCGTGCCCTGCCTGGGTAAACCGGTAGCCGTCAGACCAAGATGTAAAGGGTATTCGCACTTCTTGGCTATCGAGCGATAAGCCTCAACCGTATCCCGGACCGTCGAACCCTTAAGCGAAATGACTATATCAAAAAAATTTAGCTTCTCTATCTTTTTAATGTAATCAAGACAGCTGGATACCAAACTCAAACCGCGCAGCGAACCGGAATTCACTCCAATACGTAGAGGTATCCGCGCCTCTTTAAGGGCGCTGATTACAGATTTAATTTCGCTATCTTTATAGATATTGCCGGGGTTCAGCCTTATCTTATCCGCGCCGCTTTCAATGGCCTTGATTGCCAGACGGAAGGAAAAATGGATATCCGCCACCAATGGTAGCGATATATTTTTCCTGATCTCCTTGATGGCTAGGGCGTCCGGTTCATCCTTTACCGCCACCCTGACAATCTCACAACCGGCATCCTGTAACCGTCTTATCTGGGCCACCGTCCCATCGATATCGGCGGTCCTGGTCTTAGCCATGGACTGTATGGCTATTGGATGGCTCCCCCCTATATAAACTTTGCTGACTTTTACTACTCTGGCTTTACGTCTGGTTATTTTCATTTGATAATCCTGGCGATCTTAT
>JAPLLP010000201.1:0-8943 GCA_026387515.1 Candidatus Omnitrophota bacterium
CACGTGAACGTAAAACTAAAAGAAGCCCAGAGCCAGGGTATGCACGTATTAAGCTACGATAAATACTGCCGCGGCACCAAAGATTATTACAGCCTTTCGCGAGAAATCATCTCTCAGGAAGCCACCGGTTTTATCGAGGACAAGATGCCTGTCATAAAGCAGAAGATGAAGGCTATTATTAAAGAGAGAATGCCTTCAATGAAGGAAACGGTATTCTCGGTAACTGCCCCCAGCGCAAAAGAAGTCTACGTAGCCGGGGATTTCAATAACTGGGCGTTAAATGAAAAAAGCCGCATGGACCGTGACCATGGCATCTGGAACAAAAAAATAGACCTTATAAACGGTAAGTATCATTACCGTTTTGTCATTGACGGGGTCTGGACCGATGACCCGAATAATCCGAAAAGAGAAAAGAACCCATTCGGAGACACGAATTCCCTAATTGAGGTTTCTGCTCAATAATCGCGGGAAAAACTTTATAGATGCCTCAAGAGGACAAAGAAATTCAGGAAGGCAAATTCTTTGCCGTTATATCATACATATTTTTTCTCTGCATATTAACCCTGCTTTTTAAAAAAGACAACAAGTTTGCTTTGTATCATGCCAAACAAGGGTTAGTGCTTTTTGTCTTAGAGGTTACCGGTTTTGTCCTCTCCGTGATCCCGATTTTTAGCTGGCTTATCCATACAATAGGCTTTACCCTGGCAGTAATAGTTTCAGTATGGGGATTATTTAAAGCCTGGACAGGTGAATACAACCGCATTATTTTAGTCTCGAAAATAGCTGATAAAATAATCATCTAAAAAGATGCTTACCTTTGAAGCAATAATAAACCGCCGTAGCCGGCGCACATTCCTTGCCAAGACAATTGAGCGCGACGCCATTCTAAAACTCATCGATGCCGGGCGCCTGGCGCCCACCGCCAGAAACGTCCAACCCTGGGAATTTGTCGTGGTTAGCAATAGCAAGACCCTTAACCATATTGCCGAACTTGCTGAGAACGGCAGATTTATATCTGACTGTTCCTCTTGCATAGCTGTATTTTGCCAAGACACCAAATATTATCTTGAGGACGGCTGCGCCGCCACGGAAAACATCCTCATCGCGGCAGAAGGTCTGGGCCTGGCTGCCTGCTGGGTGGCTGGCGATAAAAAACCTTATTGCGAAAATGTAAGAGAAGTCTTAGGGGTACCTGCGGGTTATAAACTCGTAAGCCTCATAGCATTGGGATTCTCTGAAGGCCCGCCGGCTCAAACTCCGCCTAAACGCGCCTCAAAAGAAGTATTGCATTGGGAAAAATGGTAAAGAGGAGGGGAGGGTGCTAAAATGGTAAAAAAGAAGAAAAAGGCTGCAAAGAGCAAAAGCATAAAAAGAAAGATTATCAAGAAGGCACCGGCAAAAAAGAAAAAGGTAATCAAAAAGAAGGTAACTCCCAAAATACCTAAGATACCTAAAAATACCACAATCGGCAAGATTACACATTATTTCCCGAAAGTAAGGGCTGCTGTAGTTAAATTGAAACTACCGGTTTCCGCGGGAGACCCGATTAAGATCAAGGGCCATACTACTGATTTTCAGCAGATAATTACTTCCATGGAAATTGACCACGTGCCGGTCAATCAGGCAAAAAAAGGCGCGGAGATCGGCCTACAGGTTGATTCCCGGGTAAGAAGCGGGGATGTTGTCTATAAACAACAATAAACACCGCTGCTACACCCGGCCCAAATCGGAATTGGGCCGGTGTTCGCTACTGCGAAGGAGGTTGTTAAATGCGGCTTACTGAGATTGAAAAAAGAGCCAAATCTATGAATATAAACAATACCTGGAAATATTCCAGAAAAGACCTTATCAGATGCATCCAGCAAAAAGAGGGAAATTTCCCCTGTTTTGGAACCGCCAAAAATAACTGTAACCAGCCAGCCTGCCTGTGGCGGCCGGACTGTTTACGCTAACCTTAAGGCCCCTATGACATATAAATGCCAGATCTGCGATCGCGAGATTGACGAGTTCGTCAGCCTAACCCATATAAAAAGCGAAGAATACCTCATGGAGCTCATCCGTAAAGACCATCCGGAGTGGAGCAAAAATGACAAGACTTGCCAGGAATGTATAAAATACTACCGCAAATTAGTGAAAGAGGGGGAGATTTAACACTTGACACCTGGCCCAGATAGGAATTGGGCCAGTGTTCACTATTGTGAAGGAGGAGATATGAATATGAGCATGCCGCTAAATTCTATGTCAAACGCAATCCTGCTTTTAGCCCTGGGCGTAGGCTATATTGTCTTCTATCTTGCCAACAAAGAAGGCAAAACTATGAAGTTGCTTGGCAATGTCATAGGGGCGTTTATTATCGTGGTAGCCGGGACATTAGTTCTTACCAATATCCTTGTTGGAATGACGTCCCTGGGCACCTGCGCTATGTCCAGCAAAACCTGCATGATGACCAAACATCACAATATGATGATGCAACAGCAGGCCGTACCACCGGCAACCACTAAGGCCGAGATTAAATAAAAGCCAATCTACTTGAAGTTCGAAAAGTTAGAAACCTGCACTAAGCACCTGGGAGACTGTTTCACCCCATCAAACCTCACTCAACGACCTATTTATTGAGATACTTTTTAAACGCAATTTTCCAATAATCGCGCTTGACAAAGCCGATTAAAGCTGTTAATAATGAGTACATACTCAAATTAAATAGGGCGTTAAAAGTAAGTAAGTTCAGGGAAAAATCTTCATATAATAGACTAAGTAAGTAAATGCGCGGAAGGCCTAAAAAATACAGAATTGTACATCACAACCCTAAAATTAGCCAGTTTAGCCCAAGGGGCAGGCCAGGCAGACCGGATGAGGCTATCCTGAACGTTGACTCCTTTGAGGCCATATATTTGGCTGATTTTATGGGTCTGAGCCAAAAAAAGGCAGCTGAATCCATGCGTATATCTCAACAGACCTTTAGCAGGGTCCTGAAAAAGGCGCACCGGGTAATTGCCGACGCTATTGTCAAAGGTAAAATTATAAAAATCCAAGGGGGTACCTACGTTTTCACCACCCGCGAGGCCAACCATTAATCATTTTATCCCTAAGTTACGGCTTCCTACTATTATACTAACCTGCTGCATAATAACCCTTTGCCTTGCCTATTGTGCTCCACTGTTTCGCCACATGAATACCTTGGGCATCCACGATTGGGACCAACACATGTTCTATCTGGCGTTACCAGTCAAGGTTATCTCCGAATATAGCCAGCTGCCACTGTGGAACCCATGGTCATACGGAGGGATAGTGCTGTTCGAACACCCGGAAGACTCTTTTTTGAGCCCGTTTACTAGCCTGTATTTTTTATTTGATACGCCCGTTGCCGTCCGAATGAGTATTTTTCTACATTTAGTCATCGGCATGGCTGGAATAACGGCTATCGCGCGCAGGCTTTTCGGATTGCGCAGTATTACCCTTACCCTTGCTGCCGGTGCGCTATTTGCCGGTAATGGATTCTTGGCTTTACAAATAACCTCAGGGCACATGTGGATCCTTACCTGCGCCTATATTCCCTGGGTTTTTTATTTTTTTGAACGCTTTGCTGCGGATGCCTGTAAAAAACACCTTATTGCAGGCACGCTTATATTGGCCATAATGCTTGTAGAAACCGGAATCTATACAGGACCCTATACTTATCTATTTCTTCTAATATACGCGGTTATCCAGACAGTTATATACCGTCGCCGCTCATATCTTAAAGCATTCTCCTGGTTCGTTGCCTTGTCGATGGGTTTTGCCGCAGTAAAAATATTCCCCGCGCTTGATTATTTATCCCATTACCCGCGACTCACCGGAAATTCAGAGATGATACCCTTATCCGCGTTCCCTGCCATTTTTACAGGAAAACTCCAGTCTTTTCAGCAGGCCTACGGAACATGGTGGCAGATACACGGATGGCATGAATACGGTTGTTACCTGGGTTCTATCCTAGCTGCTATAGTCATTGTGTCAATATTTGTTAACCTCCTTGGGACACCTAAAGAGAAAATGACACGACCATTATTATTGACTGGGGTATTATTTCTCGGTCTTATGCTGGGGAATTATCATCACTTAGCTCCCCAAACTTTACTTCATCGCTTGCCGGTATTTAATTCCATGCATATGCCCGGGAGATTTTTGTTAATCCTGACATTTCTGATGAGCCTTTCACTTTGCGCCTTTTTTGTTAGCGTAGAGAGAAGGGGAGAGGCGATAAATAACAAAATTCTCCGCACAACCGCTTTATTACTATTTATAGCGCTGCTTAGCTGGGGAATTACCGATATGGCTACCATGAATATGCGCAATTTCACCCAAGCCTTTTCCGTTCCCGCGCAAGCGCTACCGCCGCGAGCGTCATTACATGAATATTCTTATATAGATAGGTTACCGGATTTCAAAAACAGTAATTCGGCTTTATTCCTGGCCCTGAAATCAAATATTGCCACCATTGCAGCATACGAAACAATCCCCCCCAAACAAGGGTTTCAACAAGGTAAACCACTGGTGTGGTCCGCAGAACCCAAGGCCAAAATAACCCATATTATCTTCACCCCGCGAATCATGCGTTTTGACCTTGAGACACCCGTTCAAACCCAGATTATTCTCAACCAAAATTACGTCCGTGGCTGGAAGTTCCACGGGTCAAAAAACGAGGTCAAAGAATATAAAAATGAGCCTTCGGTAGTGCTACCTGCCGGGAAATATAAAGGGGCTTATTTTTACTATTTTCCTAGTATAATTCTGCTTTTTTTGCTATTGACTATTATCACTATAATTATCTCCATTTATCTTCCTCCGGTAATTTTCAAAAAAGAAGCAAACATTATTAACTACTAAAAACAGCCAAATTAGACTAACCAAGAGTGCCAATTTCCCTTTATATCAACTTCCTATAATATATCTTATGTTAACTACGTAATCTTGGGAGACCTCGGATATCTTGTTATTTTATAATGAGTTCCGGGGTATTGGTTTTATCCTGTGGAAAAGCCCTTTTTGACTTACTCGGACTTACTTGCTTTTCGGTTTGATTAATTAAGGCAAAAATTGGCAGGTTTTAGGCAAGTTAGATTAACTTCCGGGTAAGGGTGATTACTGCAGGATAGATGGTATCTTCGCCAAAACGGGCATTGATCTGGTCCAGGGATTTGACCAATGCCTCCCTCCTTTTTTCCTCTAAAAATAAGGCAGGGTAGGCATGCTCAAAAAGGCCGCTGCAAGTGACTCCCAGAGCCCGGATTTTTTGGGTTTTGGGGCCAGTTCTGGCAAGGATTTTGAGGGTTTTTTGAAAAATTATCTGCCCGTCATCAGTGCTTTCGGTATAGGTCTTTTGGGCTGAAAAATTGCCTATTTGGGGGCCGTTTAACCATAGATGAACAGTCTTGGCTACCAGGTTTTTTTCGCGTAAACGCACCGCAACCATCTCGGATAATAGCCGGATCCAGGCATGGATAAACCCGGTATTTTGCGAAGCCCTGGGAAAGGTATATGAATGCCCTACGGACTTGGGTTTTTCAGGCTTACCTTGAGGCTCTATTTTATCAGTGGCGCGCAAAGAAGCATAAAAATCAAGGCCGTGCTGACCCAGGTATTCATACAGAAACTGCGCTGATTTATGGTATAAATCCAGACAAGTTTTTATACCGAAGCTTTCCAAAACGGCCTCAGTGCTTGAGCCTACGCCGCAAAGTTTCTTAGCCGGAACTACTGCTAAAACCATCTCCAGATTATCATCCGTAATCATGCATATGCCGTTAGGCTTATTTAATTTAGAGGCAAGTTTACTCAAAAGCCAATTCTTGGCTATACCAATGGAAGCGGTAATATTGAAGTTCCTTTGAATATCCTGCTGGATATTTAGGGCTATTTTCCGGGACTCCGGGGAATCGCCTATGTCCAGCTGAAATTCATCTATAGAGGCATAATTTAAGGGAAAATTATAGCCCTGAAGCAGCTTAGAAATCTCCTCTGAGGTCCAGATATACTTGCTCTGATCTGCAGGCACAAATTCCAGGCCCGGGCACAGGCTAAAGGCCTCCAAAAAAAGCATCCATATCAACATGCAGGATCATAGGATCTTTTCTAATCGCCAGCCAAAACTAGTATTATTGAATGAAACCTGGTAGAGGTCATCACCGCAGGCCAAAGCAAAATAATTGATAATCTGAGTACCGCAGCGCTCCTGCCAATTGTAGGTGACGCGTTGGACGGGGTAAGTTTTATTATTCCAGTTGAAGCTTTGGGGGTAGATTTTCCCAGCCTTGAATAACGCCAGGACCTCGATCTTTGCGCTCAGAGAATCGGCATCGTGCCTTTGAGAATCTTCGGGAATATGCCTATCCCAGCGCGCCTTAGGGTTGAATCCTGCGGATTTCATGGAGTCACCGGAGTTTCTAGTATTTTCTGATAATTGTAATTAGTTTCCCGATAACGGAGAAATCTTTATAGATGGGCTGATAGGCCGGGTTAGCAGGCTCTAAAAAAGCGGTATTTGCCTTATGTTTTAATCTTTTTAAGGTTACCTCATTATCCTCAAGAAGCGCGGCCACGATATCGCCGTTATTCGCGTGCGGCTGCTTCTTGATGATCGCGATATCGCCATCCATGATCCCAGCCTCAACCATGCTTACGCCTTTGACCTTTACGGCAAAGACATCTGCCTGACTTAGGCGGCCCAAAAATAGGTCATCGGGATCAACATGGCCTTCAATATCCTCGTAGGCCAGCGCGGGATTGCCCGCGGCAATACGCGAAATAATAGGTATACTAAAAGCTCCCTGGGTCAATTCTATTGCCCGCGACAGCGCTTTAGAACGCTTCAGATAGCCTTTCTGCTGGAGCGCCTGCAGATAATCCCTTACTGTGCCGGTTGAAGAAAAGCCCATGAAAGCAGCGATTTCCCGAATGGTCGGCGGTAGGTTATGCGCTATCCTGGACCTTATAAAATCCAGGACTTTTCTCTGTTTATCCGTGAGTATTTGCATGATCTACTTTATACCACACATTTGTGTGGATGTCAAGGGAAAAATCAGCCCAAGGGACGAGGTGCCTATGAACAATACTGCCCGGTGTAAATCGGCTTACACACGCCTTCTTCCCTATCCCACTCTTCATTGACTTTGCAGCATGTAATTTTTCCGTTTTTATCTTCAGCGGCGTAGGAATCTGCGGGGCACAGCGGTTTAGAAATGGTAATGGTCGTTGTCCGCGAACAGGTTGAACTTGTCTCATCATCGTTTGTACACGTGGTCGTCTGGGTAAGGAATCCTCCATTACAGTCTATCTCTCCTTCACGGGAATAAAAGGGATTATCAGGACAAGTGTACGGCCCAGGGCTAATGGGAGTGGCATCTTTAACAGGAAAATGTAAAATCGCATTGGGGGAGATATGTGGATAATTATTGCTTGCGCCCATAAAGGTGTCATCAGGAACACAACTATCCCCGGGAATGGTTGCTTTTCCAAACATCGAGGAACTGAAAGTGCCTGGGCAATGCTGCCCCACACCCGAGTTACTGAAATCCGCTATTCTTTGGTTTTCGGCTTGGATTTGCGGGCAGGCTTCAGGAGTCCCCTCTGGCGTAACACCGCAATCGCACGAGGTAGACGTTTGATCAAGACGAAAGGTGAAAGCCTGCGGTTTTCGCGGACACGTCCCAGGGCATCTTCCGGTCATTTTGCCATCCGCACCAGGCGTCCCAATGTGGTCGTATTTAAGGCAATTCTTTCCGTCTGAGAAATTTCCTCCCAAAGCGGTACATTGCTGCGGCGTGGTATTCTGACAGGTTGAAAAATTTCCATCCTCGCTGGGCACGCAGCAGGCGCTTTTGCGGGGCGCGCAGGGAATCCATACAGTAAAATCTCCTTGGGTCTGCGGAAACTTATCAGAGTTACCTATCCAGGCATCAACCACTCCGCCTGGCGACCGTACTAAGTTCCAAAAAGTAGGTTTCGCCGTGTTTCCCTGAAGAGGAAATTTGTTCTTAGCCGAGTGCAGGCCGCTGCCACTCCCGCTCTTTAAGATAATTTTGAGCGCAGTCTTCCAATTTTTAGTATCTGCAAGACTCAGGTCTCCCTGCCTGTAAAGAGTAATGTCTGCTTCAAGCGAGAATTGAAGAGATCTATATCCGGTTTTTTCCTCGTTTTCGATAAACTTAGGGCTCCCACCTTTTGAATAAATGGCTTTCAAATTAGTGCACTGCGATGCATCAACGGTAATGACCTGGCAAGGGGGAACTGCCTCGACATCTGATGAAAAATCAAACCGTACTGTCTGTCCACTTTGTAACCAGTTGCTGATGATATCAAGATTATCAACCCAGGGGTGTAGTTTGTAGGGGACATTCGCTTTGAATGTATGCATATCCGTATCTGACCCTTGGGCGCGGGCGTTGTAATTCCAGAAGTACTGATTGTAGAGAAAATATTCCTGATTATACGTCTTATCTTTTTTTGTATTAGTAGCCAGCGGATTCCCTATCATGGTAATATTATTTGCCTGAGCCTTTGCATCCTTGATAGTAAGGATGCTTTTGGGAATATATCTGTCTTTCTTAATCCTGCGATATGTATCGTACGTATCCTGATTTACAACTGCGATTTCCGGGAATAACTTAAACAAAAATACACTTTTTGAGTCCGAAAGTAGTATGGGGCCGTATTCAATCGCTTTGCGCCCATTAACCATAAAATCAAGAGTGGGAGCTTTCGCGATATCATCGCTGAAACCTATCTGCGAGACCGCTCCCTCTCCCAACAGATCAAGCGAGTTAATATAGGGAAATAAATGGGCAGCTCCCTCAGGTCGATTTCTAATAGGGATCTGTACACTGATACGGCCGTTAACCACCGACGGCCCCCAGGAATCCGTTGTTGCTTCTACCCACCGAAAAGCCCCTGCAAGGCCTGCTTCGCAGG
>JAPLLP010000201.1:9023-9892 GCA_026387515.1 Candidatus Omnitrophota bacterium
CGCAGGGAATAGCATTACCCTGCGCGAGGCAAGGCCCGCCATAATCACCAATATTGGCAACGTCAACATTATGACATCTGTCTAATTGTGGCGGATACGTCTCGTAATATCGGGAATCGGGCCCCAGGCCTAAAAGATATTTTGAAAAAAGCCTCATATCCGGTGCGCCCGCAGGGCCCGCCATATGATCATCGATATTGATATAATACGCTTTTGCTCGTAACTTCGACGTACCTCCATAGCACATATACCCTGCCTGAATAGCCTTCGGGCCTATAGTTGTATCTGAAAGACGAATGCCCCAACCGAAGTTAAAAGGCCCGCACTTAAAAGCGCAGCGTTCAAAAAAGATATCATTTTTTTTGAGCGTCTTATTAAAATAAGTGTCTCCTAATTGATTTAGTTTATTCAAGAAGCTACCATCCTCTATCGCTTTTCCCGGGATACAACCAAAGGGGGAATGAAAACCATCCGCTGGGTTGCCAAAATGATCATTCTTAAACTTATGAAATAACTGAAGGAAGATCTGCCCCTTGCTCTTGACCACTGCTTTTAGAAAATCGATACCCTCGTAGGAATATTTTTTTTGCTCGATCGGATTAAAGGTATACCCTAGTTTTTCAAGTTTCTTGAAAGGCGCAAAGAAGTGTGAATGAGGTATCCCCAATATAGATACTCCGGTATCAACCCAATCAATCTGGTCGTTGCAAGGAATAACCGAACCGCTTATACCGTCATAACAAGTCGGCGAAGCCGAACTTCCTTGAGGATTATAGCTCATTTTCTCTGCGGGGTAAAAAGCAGCAACTGCTGTTTGACGCGCGGGAGTCAAAGCTTGGTTCTGCGCAATAATCTTATTAATATCATAG
>JAPLLP010000201.1:9902-12551 GCA_026387515.1 Candidatus Omnitrophota bacterium
CGACATAAACTCTGCTCCTCCCTCTACATCCTCTCCTGCTATATAAAAGAAATCCGCGTCATTATCAATTATTTCATCCTTGAAAGATTGCAGGTATTCTATAATGGCGTTTTTATTGTAGGCTAACGGGTCATTTTCAAATGACATGGAGATGAATTTATCCAACCCGGTTAGATTGTTTGTTTCCTTCGGATCCACGCTCAAATAATTATCTTCCGCAGAAATTTCAAAGTTTTCAGAGCCGCCGACACCCGCAAACCGCTTATCCAAATACGACTTCGCGCTTTTGTTCAAGCCCTCTGCTTTCATCGTGGCGCCCGGAGCAGCTTTTTTTACGAGGTTTTCCAGAACGGTGTAAAGATAGTCATACCAAGGGGCAAACGGATCAAGAGGTTTAAATGTACGTATGCCTGTCAGATCAGCCAGTTCAACAGTTCCTTTACGTACTCCATTCTTAAGGATATTCATCGATATAATATCGTTGGTATTGGTGACCTGAATAATGATATCCGTAAGTATCACCACTGCTCCTTTAAATACCATGAATTTCTTCCCTTGCAGATCAACGAGTGATTTTCGTAAGGAAGTAATTTGCGCTGGAGTGAGGTTCCCAAGGTTAAGACTCGCGGTATCAACCCCAGGGGATGCGAATTTGATCAGGGCCGAAACAGCGATTTTATTTACAGGGAGGTATCCTCCTGCGGCAGTGGAAAGCGTCTTTGCATATGCAGTGTTAGAATAGGCTGAAGTGCTTCCCAGGGTATAGGCGCAAACTCTATAGTAATAAGTAGTATCGGCAGTCAAAGCGGCATTGTCATAGCTGGTGGCATTAGCATCTAGGGTCGCTATTTGCATAAAAAGGCCATCGGAAGATGTACTGCGTTCTATTAAAAATCCGCGTTCAGTATTTGCGTTATCCCTCCAGGTAATATGTATAGCATTACTGTTGAGGGCAACGGCAGTAAGGTTTGAAGGGGCATTTGGTGTTGGCGGCGGTATAGGCGATGGCTTCTTTAGTGACGAAGATGATGGCGGCGATACTACTGATTTAGCGTCTTTAGGGGACGCGGCAAGGCATGTGAGGGTAGTAAGCGCTGATAAAGACAAGGATAAGACACACACACGTACCGTAAAAATAATCTTTTTCAACTTCCCATCATTCTTCATTTTTAATTCTCCATTTCTGTTTTCCTTTAATCTTAGGCACGGATTTTATTTTCATCGTGGCCACCTTAAAAAAGTAACTGTCACCTTGCCTACCAGTTTCCTGTATATACACCCGGCTCAATCCTTGAAGCATCATATTCCTCATTTGCAGCTCCATGGCTAGGCGGATTCTCTATCTTATAGTTAATATAGATTCCCTCAACCTGGTCTTCGCTAAACCCCTTATTGTTGAATAATTCATCCCATGCCTCTCGATGCCAAAAGATTAATTTCAGTTTTGGAGATAAAGTCTTTTGCTCACTAAAACGAAGCGCATAGTGATACTCGTTCTCTAATATTATTGCCTTGTCTTGGCCATTAGCCAAGCGCACCTTTAAGAATACCACTCCCTTAAATTCGCTTATAAAATTATCATGTATAGGCAAGTTCTTCGGGAGATAAAGTTCTATCGGATTATCCCAATTATTCATTAAGCCTCTTAGCTTTGTAAAAGGTATTTTCCGGGCAAAAGTTTTCATCCTTCCTCTCATCTGTGGATCAGCAACTAGGCTGCCCGCATAATCAAAGCCAGTAAAGCATTGTGGCGCTACCATGCCTTCCTATGGGGCCAAAACCGCCATAGCGATTATCGCCCACATCCAAGGTATACTCAAATTTATTACCAGTGGCCCCGCTAACCGGGCCGCCAGTTTCATCTGGTAAGCCATCGCCTTTAGGTATATCGTTGGCGGGAGAAGGATCATCATCCCTATACTTAAAACTGTTGTCCATTAGCTTATCTACCGTCCAAAAATAAAAACAGTGATAAGCTTCGTGCCTTGCGATGCCATCTAAAGCTGCGCGGTTACAGAAAGCATACATACAACTACCCAAATTATAACGATTACTCTTCATAGCCGGATTAATATATATTTCTTTTCTCCTAGTTTTAGCAAGCCCAGATTTATTAGGGTCTCCTTCAAGAAAAATCCTTACTACATAAGGCACCACCTCAGGAAAAGTAGTATTTAATACTTCTGCAGCTCTTCTCTCTAACCAATCCGCAGTAGTATCTATTATGGGGTCGCTGCCAGTGATATGCGCCCCTTTTACTTCCTCTAAGGTTACCTTGTCGCCATTTACGCGCTGGTGCCACTCGCTAAAATCAACCCACTGTTTAATAAAATATGTCCCCTCTCGACTTGCTCCTAAGGGCTGGCCATAAGGGCAATCTTCATTTGCCAATACTAACTCCGTAATCTCCACGTCTGTCACCTGCACATATATCTCTGCTTTAAGCCCGGTAAAATAACTTGAGGCAGACTTAAGTTCAAAGGCGCCTGCTTTATATTTCACCGGTTTGCCCACTTTTTCTCTCGCTAGATATGTTGAGCCATACAGGCCATCGTAGCAACCGGTTGCGTCATGAGTAATCTTTGTTTTATTAAAAATACTGAAGCAACTGTTACTATAAATTATTTCATCCACCGGCTTCCCCTCATC
>JAPLLP010000156.1 GCA_026387515.1 Candidatus Omnitrophota bacterium
AGACGGCATACCGGTTCCCTTTGGTGAAAACGCCCTAAAAGGCAGGAAGCTTATAGAAAAATATGTAAAAGATTATCAGGATACGCATAAAGATGAAGAAGTAGTCGCGGTCATGCCGCATGGCAATGGCATGTTTAATGAGGGATTCATAATCTTTGCGAAGGGGCGCACGTATTATCCATGGAATGAGCCTTATTCAACCAAGCCCTATACTTGTTTTGTTGCGCGTAAAAACGGCGCAGTATCTGTCGAAGAGCTGGAATTTGATGAAAATAATGCCTATATTGCAGGAACAAAAAAGGAGAAACCTGCCAAAGATATATTATATGCCTTGTCCGGCCAGCGGATAGTGCATAATAGCGGGCCTGTGGACCTGGCAAGTCTTTATGATCAATTCACCGACCTGAAACAGATATTCCTGTATCCAAGGTTCAAATATAGGGCCGACGGCAGGGACCTCTTCTTTGGCATGGAGTCGATGTATAAGAATAAAGACGCGTTCAGAAAGGCCTTTGCGGGCGAAGCAATAGATTTCAGTGACATAGAGTTAAAGGAAAATGGCATTGCTCCGGAACAATTCAGGGCCGGCATGGCCGAGGTCGGATATAAAGAAGGCGAAGATTACAACTACGACATAGACGCCGGCATTGTCAGTGTATACATGAAACTTAACCACTACGCCCACAATCTGATAGGCGTAGATAAAAATAATAACATAGTAGCTATCACTTGCCCGGGTGATTCGCAGAGACATGTCGGCATAACCATAAAAGATCTCCAGAAATTCGTTGTCGATAACGGCGTAAAAGATGTTATCTTACTATCCAATGGTACGGACATACAGATAAGAGACGGAGATAATAATAAACTATTAGCTTCTGCCGGTGCCCGGGACGAAATGCCGGCGGTTCTGTTGATCGTTAAAAAGCGGAACGCTCTCCAGAAAGCCTGGACGGCGAAGATGGCGGAAATGGCAGAAGCGCAAAAAACAAAAGAAAGCCTGAAGACATAGAAGGAACAAGAAAGGTTATAGATGGCATAGAATATTTTGAATCCAAAGAGAATCCCGCCGTAAGCACAAGACAGGCCTGGCATGAGGCCGGTTTTGACATAAACAGGCATTTTGCGGACTCGCCGTTCAATTTCGCAAAATTATATGAGGCTATGAAGCCCGAACACCTTGTAAAGGAAGCCGAGTTAAACGGTAACCGCTGGTATATAGGCATGAACAATAATCCCAGGTTCAAATACCACATGCTTGTGGTGCCTAAAGTGGCGCGGCCCATGCTGCCGACCGCGCAGGACCTTGCGGATATGCAGAGATTACTGGCCGACATCGGAGACAGCCGCGCTACATTGCTGAATAACAGTCTGGATGGCGGCGCCGGCGTGAACAGCCTGCACTTCCATCTCCATTTCCATGATTTCCCTATATTTGAGGGAGGATTCCGGATGTATCCCGGAACAGAGCAGTATAAAACAAAGGTATTTGATGGCGCTAATTGTGCCGCAGAAGCCGGAGCGTATGTGATTGGGCTTCAGAGAGCCGGTCAGCCGTACAATATTATCATGCGGCTCGGAAAGATCATAATAATACCGCGGCCAAGCGACCTGATATTCAAGTCCGGGGCGGATGATCTGGCAGGTTCCGTATTCTACGGAAAGGACAAGACTTTTGAAGAAGCAAAAGGCGTCTTTGCCGGAGTAATATCTCCTGCGATTCCTACAGAAGCGCAAAGAGAGCTCAATAAGAAGATAGCAAAGAGCAAAGAAATAGTCGCCGGTATCAAAGAGCCGATCAAGGTGGCGCTGGTCTTCGCGTGGTTCTCGATCGATTATAAGGCGGCGCTTGAGAGGAAGAAGAGAGAATTAAACGACCTTTATAAAGACAACCCTAATATATCCCCGATCATCGTGGTGGTCA
>JAPLLP010000180.1:0-3276 GCA_026387515.1 Candidatus Omnitrophota bacterium
ACCAATACGAACTACGATAAGACATTGCACTCGGGCGTAGAATTCAATTCCAAATTCCGTCTTTGCAGCTGGTTGAGCATTATGTCCAACTATGCATTTACGGAGGCAATTTTCAAAAACGGTGAATTTAAGAAGAAGAAAATTCCGGGTATACCCGTGCATAAGTGGACCGCCGGACTTGATCTGAATCTGCCTAAACACCTCTACTTTTACCTCGGAGCAAATTACACGGGAGAAAGATATTTCTTGAGCGACCAGAAGAACGAATTCCCGCGTCTCGGCGCTTATGCAACCGTTGATATGAAATTGAGTTACAAAATAGACGATTACACGCTCTACACAGCCGTGAACAACTTTTTTGACGAAAATTACTCAGAGTATGGCGTGATATATTCCGACAAGAAGCATTATTATCCTAGCCGCGGCCGCAATTTCGTCATTGGCGGTTCAGTTAAGTTCTAGAAAAATTATCCCTTGCAGTTGGTTTGAGTCGGTAGTATAATTGGCTCCTATGTTGGAAAGACTGCAACCTTTTATACTTACCTTTATACCTATCTTTGTTGCCGTGGATGCCATCGGCAATATTCCTATTTTTGTCTCTTTGGTTGACGGATTGAACAAAAGCCAGAGGCAAAGAGCAATAAGCGACTCGGTAACTACGGCAACGTTTGTGGCAATAATTTTTATGTTTGTGGGTAAGTGGGTATTGCGTCTCATCGGCATTACTATACCCGATTTTCAGATCGCCGGAGGGGCGCTTTTGTTCGTTATATCGCTTAGGTTACTTTTGCCTGGCGCCGCCAAGCTTACTTTAGGCGGAGTCCATGAGAAGGACGTGGGGGTATTTCCCCTGGGCACCCCGTTGATCACCGGGCCGGCAGTATTGACTACAACCTTGATGATGCTGGATAGTTTTGGTATTGTCGCCACTTTTGTGTCTCTGGCTATTAATATGCTTATTGTTTGGTTGACATTAGTAAAGGCGGATCTAATTATAAAATTGATGGGCGCTAGCGGCACTAGGGCGTTTTCCAAAATCATGTATATACTTCTGGCGGCTATCGGGATAATGATGATACGCCGGGGTATAACCGGAGTGATATTACGATGATGAGCAGGGTACTTACTTTTATTATGGCTGGCGGAAAGGGCGAGAGGCTTTGGCCTTTGACCAAGGATCGCACCAAGCCAGCGGTCCCGTTTGGAGGGATCTACCGGATTATTGATTTTACCTTAAGTAACTGTATTAATTCCGGATTGCGCAGGGTTTATGTGCTTACCCAATATAAATCCGCGTCTCTGCAACGCCATATCCGCCTGGGTTGGAATATACTGGCTTCGGAATTGGGAGACTTCATTGAATTATTGCCTGCGCAGCAGAGGGTGGGCGAAAGTTGGTATCTGGGGACTGCCGACGCAATTTTTCAAAATTTTTATACCATTGAGGCGGACCAGCCGGATGAGGTATTGATTTTAGCCGGCGACCATCTTTATAAGATGAATTATTATAATATGATTGATTTTCATCGCGAGGTAGAGGCAGACCTGACCGTAAGCGTGGTAGAGACGGATAAGGATAATGCCAGCCAGTTAGGCGTGATCGAAGTGGATTCGCTCGGCCGGGTAATCGGTTTCCAGGAGAAGCCCCAGAAACCCAAGACTATACCGCATCAACCGGACAAGGTATACGCGTCTATGGGCATATATGTATTTAAACGCCAGGTTTTGGAAGAGTCATTGGTTGCGGACGCGCACAGCCCTCATTCCACTCATGATTTCGGCAAGGATATTATCCCCCATATGCTCAAGAAGAACCTTAAGGTGGCGGTGTATAATTTTATTGACGAGAATAAAAAAGAGGCCAAGTACTGGCGCGATATCGGTACCATAGATGCCTACTTTGAGTCCAATATGGACCTGGTGCAAGTTGATCCGGTGTTTAATCTCTATGACAAAGATTGGCCGATAAGGACCTATCAGGAACAGTATCCTCCTGCCAAGACGGTATTTTCCGGGGATGAAGTTACGGGCAGGGTGGGGTTGGCTTTAGATTCCATTGTCTCCGGAGGATGCATTGTTTCCGGAGGAAGGGTGCAGCGTTCGATCCTCTCTCCCAATGTAAGGATAAACAGCTACAGCCAGGTCTATGACTCTATCCTTATGGAAGGGGTGAATGTAGGAAGGTACGCTAAGATAAAAAGGGCGATTATAGACAAAGACGTAGTTATACCGCAAGGCATGGTTATCGGATATGACCTGGAAGAAGATAGAAAGAAATTTTATGTAAGTGAATCCGGCGTAGTTGTGGTAGCCAAAGGGACGGAAATTAAATGATCCGTAAGGCCAAAATAAAAGACATAAAACAGATCCAGACGTTGATCAATGCCTTTGCTAAGCAGGACCTCATGCTGCCGCGTTCCCTGAATGAACTATATGAGAATTTGAGGGATTTTTGGGTGATAGAGCAAAATGGCAAGGTTTCGGGCTGCGCGGCATTGCATATATCCTGGGATGACCTGGCAGAGATAAAGTCTCTGGCAGTCGCAAAAAATATACAAGGCAAAGGACTGGGCAGAGAATTGATCGAGTTCTGTATTCGCGAGGCCAAAGAGCTCGGGGCAAAAAAAATATTCGTGCTTACCTATAAACCAGGTTTCT
Organism: Candidatus Omnitrophota bacterium; assembly: GCA_026387515.1. Next base: position 2,659 of record JAPLLP010000180.1, read on the forward strand.
TCAAAAAATTCGGTTTTAGAAAAGTAGGCCACGCCAGCCTTCCGCATAAGATCTGGGCAGAGTGCATTAATTGCTGTAAATTCCCGGATTGCCAGGAAACCGCCTTATTAAAAATCATTGCCAAATAAATTTAGTATGATATAATTCTGAGGCTTTGCATAGACACCCGGCACTAATCGGAATTGTGCCGGTGTTGTCCTTTCTGGACAAGGAGGTATCATGGATTATTTATTGACCGATGAACAGAAGATGATCAAGGAGCTGGCGCATAAGATCGCCGAAGAGAAGATTCGTCCGGTTGCCGCCAAATATGACCAGAGCGAAGAGTATCCCTGGGATGTAATCAAGGTGATCGCGGAATCTGATCTTTTCGGCTTATTTATACCTGAGGAATACGGCGGGATGGCGGTAGGGGTATTAAACCTTTGCCTGGCCACTGAAGAGTTTTCCCGCGCCTGCGGCGGTATAGCCGTATGTTATGCTGCCTCAGCCTTAGGGACGTTTCCCATAGTTTTATTCGGTAATGATGAACAAAAAAAGAAATATCTGCCTGATTTAGCTAGTGGTAAAAAAGTAGCGGCCTTCGGGATCACCGAGCCGGAAGCAGGCTCTGACGCT
>JAPLLP010000180.1:3328-3670 GCA_026387515.1 Candidatus Omnitrophota bacterium
ACCATTACATATTAAACGGGTTGAAACATTTCATCACTAATGGCGGTGATGCCGAGACCTATGTAGTTATAGCCATGACCGATAAGACCAAAGGCGCGCGCGGCGCGTCTGCCTTTATCGTGGAAAAAGGCACTCCGGGTTTTACCTTTGGAAAAAAAGAGGATAAATTCGGTATCCGCGCTTCATCCACCCGCGAGCTTATTTTTACCGATTGCAAGATCCCGGCCGAAAACCTCCTGGCCAAAGAAGGCATGGGTTTTATCGTGACCATGAGGACCTTTGATATGTCTCGTCCGGGCGTGGCGTCACAGGCGCTGGGGATTGCTCAGGGGGCATTGGAGT
>JAPLLP010000180.1:3731-4684 GCA_026387515.1 Candidatus Omnitrophota bacterium
AGGCAGCAATTCGGTAAATCCATCTCCAGTTTCCAGGGTATTCAATGGATGTTGGCGGATATGGCCACAGAAGTTGAAGCGGCAAGGAGCTTGGTATATTCTACGGCGCGCATGGTGGATGCCGGAGTAAAGGATGTGGCTAAAGAATCGGCAATGGCCAAGATGTATGCCTCGGATGTGGCGATGAAGGTCACGGTTGATGCCCTGCAATTATTCGGCGGGTACGGCTACATGAGAGATTATCCTATTGAAAAATACGTGCGTGACGCCAAGATCACCCAGATCTACGAAGGCACCAACCAGATCCAGCGCGGCATAATTGCCCTGAAATTGATCAAGGAGATGGCAAGGTAGAATGAATATAGTCGTCTGCATAAAACAAGTCCCTGAAACTACCCAAGTCCGGATTAATCCCGAAACAAACACCTTGATCCGCGAAGGGGTCAAGTCGATCATCAATCCTTTTGATATGTACGCGATTGAAGAGGCGGTCCGGCTTAAAGAGAAATTCGGAGGTAAGGCTACGGTGATTAGTATGGGGCCACCGCAGGCAGACGCGGCCTTGCGCGAGGCTATTTCCATGGGGATTGACGAAGGGATCCTGGTCTGCGACCGCGCCTTTGCCGGGAGCGATACCTGGGCCACCAGCTATACCCTGGCCGGGGCAATAAAAAAACTAGGGGCGTTTGACCTGATCATCTGCGGCAAGCAGGCTTCTGATGGCGATACTGCGCAGGTAGGCCCGGGCATCTCTACGCATTTGAGTAGTCCCCAGGTTACTTATGTGAAAAAAGTTGAAGAAGCAACGGATAAATCAATGCGCCTGGAGCGGATGATGGAGGAGGGTTTTGAAATAATCGAGGCGCCTTTACCTTTATTGATCACCGTAGTCAAAGAGATCAATGAGCCGCGTATCCCTTCTTTAAAAGGGATGATGCGCGCCAAGAGCGCTA
>JAPLLP010000075.1 GCA_026387515.1 Candidatus Omnitrophota bacterium
GCTGGGAACAACCACGGATAGGCGGGGCATTTTCTCTATCCCTCCTGGTGACTTTGGTAACAACTTCTGTCTACTGCTAAAAACCCGCAGAGAAGCGCAAAAAGCATAAGAGGGTTATCCCAATAAAATAGTTCGTACCCTCCCATATTTACAAGCAGTCCAAGCAACGCCGAGATAAGACCAGAGGTGTTTCTGAATTCATAGAAACCTTTTTTCAAAAGCAAAAAAACAAAAACCAAAAAACCTAAAATCCCACATACCCCTGTTTCGGCTAAAAAAGTTAGATACATATTATCGGGGATCATAAACTCATGAGGTGTTTTTTTATCCGCTAACTCGCAGAATTCGACAAACCTGATCCGGAAATGCTGCAAACCAATACCAACAAACGGATGCTCTTTAAATATACGCGCAGTCATGTTAACCCTGGCCATGCGATATTCAGAAAAAATACTGTCGTAAGTACCCGAGAAAAGCCGAAAGATGCCAAACCTGCATAACGGTTCTCTTCTTTGCAGCGAAGCTGACAATATAAGAACTGTTACACAAATAATTATTAAAGCCAGTATTTTTTTCCTTCTTGCCTTCCAGAAATAAAAAAACAGTAAAACGATCAGCCCTAAGAACACTCCTCGGGAAAATGTCAAAAGCGCGGCGATAATACAAGCTATTGAAGAAAATATGCCAAGCCGCTTAAGCGGAAACGATCCATGCTTACTTAACGCAAAGTTAAAGGGCAAACAAAAAAGCAAATAAGACCCCAAAACAACAGGATTATACTGGGTAGATAAAATCCGGTGGCCAAATTTTACATACCTTTCGTAGTATGGATTGTGAGTAAATAATTTTTCATACAAAATATTTTTTCCCATGAACATTTCTGAGAAACCGATCATAACTATAATGCAAGAGACGCAGGAGATTAAAATCATTAAAAAATTTGCATCCTTAGGCTTACGGAGTATTCCTTTGCCGATGTAAAAAAGAAGGGCAAAGGTAATAAAAAGGTGCGAGTAGGCCTTAAAAGCTATCTGCTTCTGCGTAGCGTTTATTGTTCCGGCAAACATGCTTGCCAAAAATAACCATAGCCAGCAATCATGCTTTGAAAAAAGATCTTTAATGCGTTCCTTATCTGCGCATAAGATAGCTAAGAATATAAACAAAAATATATCAACCTGCAAGACATGAGCGGACAAAAACGGAAAAGGAAAAAAAGAAATCAAAGAAAATAAGATAAGCGTAAAGGCATTAACCATGTTTTTCATTGGTAAGGCTGGAATAAACCCGTTCCATTTCCCGCGCATTCTCTTCTATGCTTTTAACCTGCGGCATATTCTCTTGGAACCGGGCGATAGTTTCAGGATTGCCTATTAGGTAGCGCATCTTCTCTGTTAGCCCCTTTATATCTCCGGCATCAAATAGTAATCCGTTAATACCGTCTTTAATGAATTCGGGTATGCCTCCGATCCTAGAGGCAATCACGGCAGTCTTGGACAAAAAGGCTTCCTGTACAACAAGGGGCGCATTTTCCAACCACAATGAAGGCACTATCAACACATCAATATTAGCCAGGATTTTTCCTACCTCACAATGATTATATCCGCCCATAAACTTAATTCTCTTGTCGGCCTTTGCCATTTTTCTTAAACGCCTGGGGTAATATTCAAACCCGGCATAGGCAAAAAAAGCCCCATAGATAGCCAATTCTATTCTCTCGCTTGCCAGTCCCTTAAATGCCTCTATCAAAACATCCACTCCCTTAGCCGGAAGCAATGTCCCCAGATAGCCGAATCTCAACTTATTAGATTTGGTTTTAGGCGTAAATTCAAAATTTTGGCTATTAATCCCATTGGCGGAAAACAACATCTTTCTCTCGGAAAAACCTTCCGCGATAAACAACCTGCCCACAAAACAAGACGGAGCAATAAACAAATCTATTTTTGCGCGCAACTCTGCCAAGCTATCCTGCCATCTTTTTATCTCCAGTGCGGGTTTTTGGCCGGAGGAGATTAAGTGGACCTTCTTTAATAACCCTAGGATAAAAGGAGGAATCCGATTCCTGAGCATGCCATAGAGATACATAGTGTGTTTTCTTATCCCCAAAAGATAGCGCAGGCATTTTCGGCATTCATCAACAGAAGGCCTTATGCAGACTGCCATATCGTCTCTCAACAATTGCCCCCTGTAACAGAGGAGCCAATAATCATGCAGAGTGTAGACGATGGGTATGTTTCTTTCCTTTGCAAGCTTGACTATGCCATGAGACAAAAATAAGAGATGATGAATATGTACGATATCCGGCCTCACCCTATCTAATACTTCAACAAACCCTTTATCAACGGCCTCATCGCAATAAGTATCGTGAAAAGAACCGCAATGCCTGAAAGTATGATTTATGGCATAGGTTTCAATCTCATCGAAACGCTTATAAGTCAAGGAGTACTCTTTTTCCTTCGGATTTTTAACCCTGAAGAAAATAGATACCTCGTTTTTCTCCTTCAACGCCTTTGCCACTACAAACAATATTCTCATCGTGCCTATTCTCTTTTAATCTCTTCCGCGAGAGATAACCTGTCTACCAAGGCGCGCGGCAGAAACGGCAGGGCGCCCAATATTATACCTAAAAATTCCGCCGTGCGCGCTATCGGCGAATACACAATCCAACTTAACTTAGAGAAGATATTTCTTTTTGACTTTGCAATATAGGAAAAATCATCGATTGATTCATGCGCGATAACCGCTGCCCATCTCAATAGCCTGATAAAAGTCCAACGCCTAAAGAGCGCGTGATTAACCCTGCTGTCATCAAAATACCGTTTCACAGTATCTATGAGGGGGGAGTGGAGAGTATGCGCATGGACTACTTCAGATTCGGGCGCGAATATAATCTTAAAGCCATTATTTAGCATGCGCATTGACCATTCGAGGTCCTCGCCATAGGCAATATTAGAAAACGGGTGTTGTAATAGAGTGTCGCGCCCTATTGCGCAGCTAATAGTATGAAAAGATACCAGCCTTCGTTTCTCTTCCGGGCTCAGCTTGTTATATCCCTGCGCGGGAAGGCATTTAACCCGCCCACTAAAAAGGTACCTGTCTGTTAAAACATCCCGCTCGTCTATTGGATTGCAATCCCGGGGAGGGTAAATACGGCTATAGACTCCCGCCACAAAGGGAGAATCTAACCCTTTTATAAGGCTGCTTAGCCAGAATCGATTTTGGGGGATCGTATCGCCATTCAAAAATACGACATATTTCCCCTGCGCAAGGCTCGCCCCCAGATTCCTTGTCTTGCCATGCCCAAAATCTGAAAAAGGAATCTGGACCAATTTTATCGGATATTTTCTTGTGATCTCAACAGTTCTATCGCTTGACCCGGAATCAATCACTATAATTTCGTAAGAAAATTTTCCCTCTTGCGAAACCACTGCCTTGAGACACTCTTCAATATGGCTCTCTTCGTTTTTAGCCAGGATGATTACGGATACTTCGGGCATAATTTTATCCTATCATACCTTGTTACCGGTCAGTTTCTTTATGACGTTATAAACCGATTCCAAAGAAATTGCGTCCACTGCTTCAAAATTATATTCTCTCGAATAAAACACCTTGGCTAGCAATGGGCTTACCACTTTAATCATCCTGTCATAATCAAAGATCTCAGCGGGGCTAGTGCAAATAAAAATAGCTATGACTTTTTTCTTCAATGCCAGCGCTATGTGCAAAGCAAGGGAATCCCCCGTGACAACCAAATCGCATTTACAAATATCTTCTATGTAACGGCCAAGGGTTGGCCTCTGTTGAAAAATATTGACCTTAAAGCCATCCCGCAACAAAGAATCTTTAAGCTGTTGAAACTTATTCCACTTTTTCGAAGGCCATCTCTCCCCGGATCTCTCTTCTATACCGATGACGGGTTTCTTACTATTCTTATTCGGCGGCACGCTATCAGTATTTAACAGGTACTCCTCACCCTGGAATTCCTTGTCCAGCATCTTGAAAAATATTTCTTGGTATGTTTTAGTATTCTCCTTCTTTAGCCTGTCAGCCGTAGTCTTGCCCAATTTTGAGATAATGCCCATATCAAACCACTCAGAAGAAGAATCCGTGTAGCTAACGCGGCCAGCATTATCGATAAACGAACCGATTAAGCTGTCTTTTCTTATACTAGTGGCAAGCCTTGCCGTTTCAAAATCATCATCCAGCGATAAAACTAAATCAAAATCAATGTTCCGCAAATCCTCCTCTGCGCTACTAATATCAATTACTCGTTTTAACATATGGTCGTCCACCGGTAGAAGAGGAATGCTCTCCTTATTCGCCACCCAATAAATATCCCCCTTTAAGATACGTAGTAGTGGTGTCGTCCTTACTACGTCTCCCATCGCGCCTAATTTTATAATCAGCACCTTCTGCAATTTTAGCATATAGGGTTATCTTTCTCATGAGGCTCAACTACTGTATCAAATTCATTATAAGGACAGAATTCTTTCGAACACACTAAAGGCTTATCCAGCATAAACCGCACATCCTGAGTTATATCCCCCATCTTCTGATCCATATCATAACGGCAGCGAAAAACCTCTCCTCGCGGGTTAATAAACACGCGTTTGTAGCCAGCATTGCATAATTTTCCTTTCGGACTCTCACCGTTGAGGTTATAACAAATATGATACCTGTCCCCTAAGTACGGCTTGAGCATTTCAATCTCATCGTCTGTATAATCTTGGGGGTATAATTTCTCCTGGTATCTACCCCAGAAAGCAGAAATACGCAATGTCAATCCACGCTCTAAACATTGCTTGTTGAGAGCGGTAATAAAATTAAGGTGAGGAGGGTAAGCCAGACAGTAAAGTATTGCAGCAAAACCCTTCTTCTGTAATATAACGGCCTTGTCAAGGATATCCATCTCGTTATGCTGATTTGGATGTACTCCAATCTTAAAAGAAACCCTCCTTTCATTAAGTGTACAAAAGTCTGTAAATCCTAAAGATAGGTTCGTATGAATAATAAGCGTATGATATTTGCTTATATGTTCTGCGATCTCAAAGAAATGTGGGTAGAGAGCAGGCTCTCCTCCCATAATGGTAATCTCGCTTAAACCATACCGTTCATAAATACGTCTCCAGGTAAATTTTAAATCATTTTGCCCCCCGCAGGAATGACTGGAAGGCTGACTTTCCTTATCTCTCGTTTTACAATAAAGACAATTAAAATTGCACTCCTTATCAATCTGCCAAAAAAACTGAATTGTATTATCCTCTGATTTTTCAATAAGATCCGCGCATATATTTAAAGGAACGGCACAGGTGTAATCTGTATATTCTTTTAAGATAGCTGCCCTGTTCTCAAGATTCTTCTCATATGAACCGCTCAATTTAATCCCCGCTTCACGCGACTTTCTGATAAATGCATCAAATCTCCTGAAGCGTTCAGGGTAAGTATTCTTTCCATCTCTTGTCTCCCAGTAAAAGGGATGCGGATTAGAATATAGTCCGTATTCCTGTGCATGTTTATAGAGAGGGGACGGTCTTTCTATGGTACAGAAGCCATCAGAAGGAATGAGTTCATCTATAGAATCCTTGTTCCGCTCAAGAAATTCAATAGTCTGCTTAAAATCTCCTTCTTCCTCTCCGGGGAACCCGAACATGAAAGTCGCTGACACGCTAATCCCTGCCTGATGCGTATTCCGGACAACTTCATCGGCGGTTTCAATGCCGAAATTCTTTCCCATACGACTTACTACTTTTTGTGATCCGGATTCGATTCCGTAATTTATCTGCCAACATCCGGCTTCTCGCATTTTCCACAAGAACGCAGCATTCATTGCGGGTCTGATAACGCCCTGACACCACCAGCGAACATCCTTCATTCTTCCCTGCCTCTTCTCTTCTATCATTAGATCAAAAAAATGTTCGAGTTCTTGCAAATTACCGTTTACTGTGCAATCATGAAAACTAAAGAATTTTATCTGCGGGTATCGTTCAACTTGATGCCTTATTTCTTCAAATGTCCTCGAACCGCTCTGCGAACGGTACCGTTGCCAGGGAAGCCTTCCTGTGCAAAATAGGCAGCTATTAATACACCCCCTGCTTGAAAGTATCGGAAGCTCATCGCTATGCTCATAAGGATAGGGGAAAAAATCACTAAAATCAGCGAACGGCAATAAATCCAGGTTGCCGATCGCTTCTCTTTCTCCGCTGTCTATGATTTCCCCGCACTTCTTAAATATGACTCCAGGACAAACATCAAGAGTCCCTTTTGCCTCAACAATTTCAGACAGTTCAACAATAGTACGTTCACCTTCATAAACAACGATTGCATCCACAGATTCGTTCCGTAATATTTCTAACCCGCCGATATACGGCAATGCTTGCGGCCCACCGAATACCGTGATCCTGTTTTTATCACGTTCCTTAATGAGCCGCGCTATTTCAAGGCTCATAAGTTGATTGGGGAAATAAAGCGAAAATCCAATAAGATATATGCCATTGTCGAAGATATAATCTATGTAGTCATCAAGAATACGTCTGTGGTCTTTGATGAACCGATTGACGAAACATATATCTTTCCAATAAAAATCGTTCTTCTGCTCCCATTTATCCTTATATTCTTCTTGGCATCGATGATATAGTTGGTTATTGAGATCAAGGCAGTGCACCGTATGTTTTCTTTCGCGTAAAGCCGCCGACAGGAGAGCCAAAGAAAGCGGAGGTTTTGTCCGCGACCAATCAGGGGCGAGAATAAGAGCTACTTTCATGGTGAATCTCCGCTTATGCGCGCGCCCCTGCAAAAACATCCGGCGCGGGATTTAGGAAATACCACTTTTATACCAACGGAATCCTATAGTTCCCAAGGAATATCTTTCTTCAAGGTGGAAATAGGGATTTCCTCTTATGCCGGGCTCATTTCGTTCTCTATATATTACAAAAATTGATGCATATTTTTCACGCAAAACTTCCGGGCCGGGCGCTTCCGGATAATCAACTATCTTAGTGTTCTTACAATAATACCCCATAATCCATGCTCCATTAGGGAAACATATGATTAATGAATTTTCTTTAGGCCTTTTCTCTATTTGGCTATAGAGCTCCCTCCAGTCTTCATTGTCAATTTTTTGGTTATATTTGAAATAAGGGATAAGGTGAAGCGAAAATATAAAAAACATTAGTAAAATCAGGATTGTAGGTTTCATTTTTGTTCCCAGCTTACTTAGGCCTTTGGCGAAAAAAATTGTTAAGGGAATAAGTATAAACCCCATATACCGGTAAACCAGCATGGGATAGCATAGGTTCTCAATTAACAAATAGATAATCAGCGGCACTATTATCCAGGCAAAGACAACCCAATCGTTAACCCCAAATCTAAACCTGTACTTCTTCGCCGTTTCGCTCTTTATATGCAAAAAAGCTGAAATTAATAGAGCTAGATACAATAAAAGCTCGGCTTTTATAAAATATCTTTTTGTGCCAGGTTCCTGAAAAGCAATGCCGGTAATGAGCAGGAAAAAATCCTGCATATATTTAAGATAATCGGTTATTTTGGGTATCCAATCTACGCCGGTTCTATGTAAAGCGCTGAAGTAGAACTTATCCGCCCAGGGAAGAAAGGCGACGACAATTAATAATTGCCCCAAAAGCCACTTTTTTTTCAGTTTTGGATTAAAAAAGGCAAAAAATAACAGGTTTTGCGTAATTATAAAAATGAACCCTATATACATAGTATAAATTGATAAAATAGCGAAGATAGAATACAGCACTAAATTTTTAACACTACCGCATTGGGTAAAACGATAGAAATATAAGAATGAAAGAATCCCTAACAACCACAAGAGGGAATACATTTTGGCTTCCTGTGCATAATTTATGCTATATGGGGATACGCTTAATAATAATGCGGAATATAAACCAACCCTTTCATTAAAAAGCTCCTTGGCTACGATAAAAACAAAAATTAATGAGAGGCAAGAAAAAATGAGCGAGGGGAAGCGGAGCGCAAATTCGCTACTACCAAAGGCTTTTATCCAAAGATTCATCATTAGATAATAGAGCGGCGGAAAAGAAGAAAAAGCAGCATTGTTTATTATTGCAGAGGGAGAAAAAACCGACCTTCTAGCGGTACAGAGTTCATCAAACCACAAGCTCAGATTCCCCAGATGATAGACTCTTAAAATAAATCCCAAAACAAGCATAGATAATAAAATAATAATCCCCTTTTTATTATTTCCCGAGCTGAGAACAAATTTGTAATTCATATTAAAATAATAGAGCTACTCAAAATAAAATACTCAAGAAATCCGGGATGCTTTTCAATAACCTCGCCACGATTCCATACTTGCTTCTTCCAAAAAGGCGAGGATAGTGATCAATCGGGACTTCCCCTATTTTAAATCCATTTTTTTTCAAAATTGCGGTTATAAACCTATGCAACTCGCCATGGAGTTTAATAGATTCAATTGATCTTCTAGAATAGACCCTGAGACTACATCCGACATCATGAATTTTTTCTCGGAATAATATTCTACGAAACAAATTAGCCATATTAGATGCTAACTTTCTTTTAAAATGATCGCACCTACGGTACCTCCAACCGCAAACTACATCGTAGCCTTCGCCCAGTTTATCTAAGAGTTTAGGAATATCCTCTGGCCTATTCTGT
>JAPLLP010000091.1 GCA_026387515.1 Candidatus Omnitrophota bacterium
ACTCAACAATAAACCCCATTGCAATTGGCCCGTCATTCGCATAAGGATGCCATATCAGCGCCGGAGGCGAATACTCGACTCTAAACTCTAGTCCAACCGGAGCCGCGGGAAGAGTTCTCTTAAACTGCACATTAACCCCGGCAACATTGGAAAACGCCGACACTGCCTCCCCCTTCTTAGCGCGCACCATATAATAATAGCTGCCGTTAGGCAGGCTGGTGACGTCAACAAACTTTATCTGGTTTGAGCCCGCGCTTGTAAAGTAGTTAAACGGGCCTTGAGGATTGCTGCTGCGGGCAATGGTAAACCCTGTTTCATTGTCAGAGTTATCCGTCCAGTTAAGTTCAACCTGATTGCCGTCGCGGCCAACTACCTTAGCCGTAAGCCCTGAAGGAGCAGACGGAGGAACAACCGGTGCAACCGGCGGAGCAAAAACAACCACCACGGAATTAGAATACTCTGAGACGCCGTAATATCTGTTGCCGGCAACAGTGTTGCGGGCACGCAGCTTGAAGGTATAACTCCCCGCCGGAAGGCCGCTATTCTCAAAGTTAACCACCGTGCCGCCGGTAAAAGAATCCAAGGTATCTTTCACATCATTCCGCCACAGCTCTAATTCGCTTTGGTTTGCGTCATTATTCTGCCAGTAAAGCCCGAATTCATAAGGCGAAAGCTGAACCGCGGTTAAACCTGAAGGAGCGGCCAGAGTTACCCCTACAGGAAAAGTAGTTGCCATTACCGCGGGAGTAAGCTCTGAACTATCCAAGATACCTCCGGTGGCGTTAAGGCTAAGAGATTGTAAGCGATAATGATACGATTTACCCGCCTGCAAGCCTATATCGTCATAGCTATCCCTTCCCGGACCTACGACAATATCTGTCCAAGGCCCGCTCACGGGATTGCCATTGATCGTCCCCTGTCCGGTAGCCCGGGCGGTTATATTCACCGGAGCGCGCGGCGCAGGAGGACGGAAGAACTGCTGCACTGGACCGGCATACCCGCTTATACGATTCCCCATAAAAGCGCGGACCTTGTAAGAATAGTTGACCCCAGCTTTCAAATTAGTATCCGTGTATTCGGTAACGCCGCGGCCTACGTCGGCTAATTTAATAAAAGACCCTGCGTTACCATTGTCTGAACGCTCGATCCTGAAACCCTGCTCGTTATCAGAGTTATCCTGCCAGCTTAATTCCGCCTCATTCTCATTCTGCGACCAGTAGGATGGCCAGCCTTTGACAATGAGATTAGTCGGAACTAAGATATTCACCGGTTTAGACGGGTCTAAAACTGTGATGTTGACCGGGCGGGAATAGGCGCGTTTCCATTCGTTGCTTACAGTCGCTCCGTTGGGATAAACAGCTAATACGAACAACTGGTAATCACCGGGTTTGGTCTGGGTTAGGCTGTATTTGAATTTGTATTGAGTCAGGCCGTTGTTACGCGTAGTAGCTATCATCTGATAGGTGTTTGCCGCTTTATTACGCAGGAAGGTGTTAAAACAGTAAAGCTTGTCGGCAAGGTTCAGGTTGTTGATGGCGCCGGCATCAAATTCAACCACAATCTCCATCTCTTTTTCTACTGCCGCATTGTCTTCCGGTGCAATAATGCGCGGGGTTTTGCTGTTACTCTGATTGCCGTCATTGGTATCCACATAAAGAATAACCTCGTTGGAAATGGCAATTAATGAATTAGCAGCCAAGTCGTTCTTATGGTAGAAAAGTTTTGCCTGTAGGTTATTAATGCCTTCAGGCAGACGGGAACTGTCTAAAATAAGCAGTTTAGCCTGCCTTACAGACTCGGAAGAAAGATCATCCACTACCGGTTGAGGCGGGTCATTGGCATAAACATACACGCCGTCAAGCGTATAATTGGCAAGCTGGGCTTTAAATTCTGGCGCCAGAACTACGTTAAGCTCGATATTCCCAGATACAGGATGCGCTATCGAATCCTGTGCCTGGACTATAGTAGTTTTAACCCCGCCTTTAACATAAGTGGCGGTTAAGGTGAGCAGGTTATTGTCCAATACCTTAATAGTAGTAGTGGCAATATCTTCATAGCCAAACTCATCCCGGGCGGTAAAAAATAGAGTATGTTCTCCTGCTTCTTGGAATTTAACCATAGAGGTTATCTGCCCCCGGCCCTCTACTTTATTCAAATCCCATCTATCCAGGCCTCCTTCTAGGTTAGAAGCCCAGTGGCCGGTTACCATGTTGCCTTCACGGTCGGTAACATTGGCCTTTAAGGTTACGAATTCTCCGGCAACGGCAACAGCCGGGTTAAGCCCGCTGGGTATGGATATTTGCGGAGGGGTATTGGTAAACTCGCTCTCTGCCCGGCGCATGTATAAATCGTCAAAGAAAAAATGCCCCTTACCGGTAACCGTGAATCCCAACTGCGCTGCCTTAATCGGCTTGTCCGACTCATACCTGGCGTCGGCGTTCTCCCAGTTAAATTCATAGGGATTTTCCACTGCCACATTATTCTCGTAACGGGTGCCGTCCGTAAAAAGTATGGCGGCAGACAGGGTTATTTTAGGCCGCTGCGCCTCGGTTAACCCCGGTTCAGGCACGATGGACATATAGGCCATCTTATAGGAACAACCGTATTCTATCTTTTTAGGATATGGCTTAGTGAAATACACCGGTATATTGCAGGATGAAACATAAGCAAAGCCGTTTACCTCTAAGCCGCGCGCGTATGACTCTGCCTCTGTTGAGGTACGGAAAAGTGAAGTCTGTTGTGTCCACCATGACTTTACCTTACCGTTGGGGTTATTATCCAGCTCCTCAACGCTGGGGTTCGGGTTCTCGCTCCTCAAAAACATCTTTTCTTCCATTGCCTGTTTGAGGATAAAGAGGTTTATTCTTTTCTCCGCAGACACATCCCGGGAGGTTAAAAGCTTAACTAAGATGCTATTGGCAATTACCTCTTTGTCTTTTTCCTTCTCCTTGGTCAGGGCTTGTACTGCCCAGGCTTGCAAAACAGGATTATCATCGGTAATCGCGTTCCAATACAGCGCCTCGCCGCTTAAACCCACTCGTCCTGACTCCGGATGCTGCAGGTTAATCACTGCCAGGGCATTGTCGATCATTTCGGAGAGCTGCTCATCCTGAGCAAACTTATTCTTTAAGTTTTTTAACGGGTCCCGCGCCTGGACCATGCCCCCATCCATAGCCTTTTGCAGAAGGAACTCAAGAGCTATCTGGGGCGGATTTAAATAGATAGCATTCCCCTGCTGGGTATAGTAACCAAGATACGTCGCTACGGTAACCTCTTTATTGGTGCTGTATGTATCCACGGCTAATTTTACGCAGGCAAGATACATCTCCTCCCGCGCCTGTGGGTCTTTTTCATTTAGAAAGGTGCGCTGAAGACCATCTCCAAAACCCACTCCGCCTACAAGTGGGCCCCTGTTGTCTTTGTTGGAAAATTCAGCGATGATTTTAGCGGACTCCCCACGGATATAGGGATTGGCATCCTTAAGGCCGGTAGTCTTGCCTTCAAACGGCTCCACTCCCAAGACTGCCTTAAGGTAATTTGCGTTGCCGTCTGCTTTCTGGTCCTGCGTATGCGACCAGAGCCGACCCATAAACTGGGCATCTTCCAGCATGCCGCCATAAGCCGCAGGCGCTCCGAACAAAGCGATACACAGAGAAATCAACAACACTGCCGCCATACTGCCCATCCTGTTTAATCCGTATGCGTTTTTCATTTTAATCCTCCTTGTGTTTAAAATTGCTATTGCCCCTGATATCCAATGTAAACATTCTTTGCCGCAAGACAGGCATCACCCTCCTGTAGAAAAGGAGTAAATATTCTATAAGCAATGTATAAAGCGCCTACTTCATATCCTTCACCCTGGAGGCGTTTGATAATATTTTTCCTTCCATCTCCCACGTTAAGCACCACCCGTAATTCCGGCTGGGTTGTATTTTGCTTGTGTGGAATTTCTGTATAGCTATAGTCTTTATCGGATAAAAACAAATAAACCTTACTATAACCTTTTGTTAAAACTATAAAAATTTTCTCCATAGTTATTTTTTTTATAGGATTATTAGCAACCAGGCTATAGACTTTTTTGTTGCTACTAACAATTTTTCCGGTAACTGGGTCAGCTATCAGAAATTTAATATTTGCTTTATCGTAAGTATCCTCCCTAATTAAAAACCGCTTAATCCAATTATCATGCCACGCATCATTAAAATTAAGGTCACTTTTATCATCCCCCTTGTATGTATAATATCCATCATTCCCTTTAGGTACGGCATTCGTATCGTCTGCCCCGCACGGCCCGAAAGGATTTGCGGCGTTATCCCATACGTATCTAAACATGCCTCCGGCATTTTCTTTAGGCAACCCGTCATTGTCTTTATCGGTTATAAATGGGCCTTGGCCTTCCCTGCCACGGCCAACCACCGTATGATAATAAAATGAGTGGAAGGCTTCGTGTCTTGTTACGCTATCTATGCTATTTTGCTCTAAGAAACCATATCCGTTCATAGAAGGAAGATTCCACCGCATGCCGGCGGCGTCCAGAGGATTCAAAAAGATGAAGCCAGGATAATGTTCTGTAAAAATACCGGCTTCCCCTAGATCCCCTCCGGAAAAGCCGATTTTGCGTACATATGGTAAAACTTCTTCAAACTGATTAAGGACTTCCGCCACCCTTCTTTCTAACCAGTCCGGGCATGCGAACGTAACTGTTGGAACGAATACCATTATCAGTCTTTCTTTATGTGGATTAATAGTCGGATAGAAACCTTCTTCAATCCCACACCTCAGTTCTATTTGCTCAAAATGGCCTTGGCCACCAAAAAAACTGCTATCTGAGCGTTCAAAACTTACAAAGTTAACCCAC
Source organism: Candidatus Omnitrophota bacterium (assembly GCA_026387515.1). The sequence goes on from JAPLLP010000091.1 coordinate 4,859, forward strand.
TGTATAATACTGTATGACCCGCTTAAACCAGGCTGCCGCGTATAAGGAGAATTTCTATCTGGAAGCACTAAATCAGTGATGTTTGCTTTATCCTCAACATCAACTGCTATTTTAACGTCCCCGGGACGTCCTGAAGCGGATTTAAGTACAAAATCTGAAGGAGATTTATGTAATCCCTCATCATGCGCAGGTTTTTGAAAATTCTTACGTGCTAAAGCTGTTGAGCCAAACCATCCGGTATAAGTACCACCATCAAGCGAATCCCCGCCGTAACGAGAAGCTTCCACTATTATAGTTAACCTAAAGCAGTATTTATCTTGAGGAGGAGTATAGGTATCATCTTTATCCGCCGGCATACCGCCATCATTGTAATTCTTATACACTCCGGCCTTTTCATGGGAAGCCTCCAGATAATACGGCCCGCCCCATTCGGTAGCC